>NZ_JBEXSZ010000058.1:0-45515 GCF_040613865.1 Streptomyces sp. NPDC006197
TCTGGTGCCGTGGATCGCAAGGCGGAGGAGGGAGGCAACGCGGAGCGTTGTCGACTGACGACAACGCGGCGAGGCGCGGCACCAGACGCCGCGAGCCCGGCCTGATCGGCAAGACACCCCCCAGGCAGGGGGCCCGTCGGAAGACGGGCGGTGGGGAGAAGGCGAAGGGCCCCGGGGGGTGACCCCGGGGCCCTTCGTTTCTTCCCTCAGTGCGCGTGGGCGTCGGCCTCGCGGCGGTGCCGGCCGTGCGGCGAGGACGTGGAATCCTCCGCCGGGGACGCCTGACCGCGGTGCTTCCCGGAGCCGTGCGACTCCGTACCCTGCGTGCTTGCTTCCGACATGCTCGAACTCACCCCGTACGTCTTGCTCTTGCTGTGCGGCAGTGAGTCTAACCAGCCGGGTTGCGGTCCGTCAGAGGAGCCTGCTGCAAAGGCACCGGACGGCACACCCGGGGCTCCTCGACGACCACCGGCTCGGGCTCCGGCTCCGGCGGCATCTCCAGGCCGGCGAGCCCGCACGGCACCTCGGCCGTCGCGTACGGCAGCCGCAGCACGCCCTCGGCCGTCCACAGGCCCGCCCCGGCCAGCCAGCCCTGGGGCGCGGCCAGTTGGGCCATCCGGCGGGCCGAGGGCTGCCAGGTGCCCACCCAGCTGCCGCCCGCCGCGTCGATCCGCAGCGCCACCGCGCAGCTCTCCGGCATCAGCACCTGCCCCGGCTGCACCGCGAACGGCGTCACGGCCGCGTCGTCGAGCCGCAGGCACTCGGGGAAGCGCACCGGTAGCAGGCTCCCGAGCACGCCCCAGCCGAGCCGGTCGTGCCCCGGCGCGTCGGAGCGGATCAGGAGCAGTCCGCTGTCCGGGTCGGCGAGCAGCAGCCGGTCGTGGCTCTCCTCGGTGATCTGGAGCAGCGGCGTCACCTCCCCGCCCCGCTCCAGGTCGACGGCGACCGCCTTCACCGGCCCGTCGTCGAGCCGCCGGTCGAGTGCGAGCATCCGGCCCGTGCGGTCGAGCCACACCCCGCCCGTGCAGCGGCCCTTGACCTCCGCCACCTGCTCCGGGCCGAAGGCCCCGCCCGCCACCAGCCACAGCGTCGTCGTGTCGGGGCCGACGCACATCGCGTACGCGCAGATGCCGTCCGGCGAGGGCGGGAGCAGCACCAGCCGCTCGGAGCCGGGCGCCTCCACCGCGCCGAGCCGGAGCTCGCCGGTGTCCGGGCCGGTGGGGTACAGCAGCGAGAACGTGTTCCGTCGCCCGTCGACGCGGCGGGCGACGAGGACCCGGCCGTCCGCGAGGGGCAGCAGCCGGGTGCCGGGCTCCTCCGGCTGGCCGAGGGGGAGCGGCACGGCGTACGGCTCGGGGCCGTCGAGCGTCCACCTCTCCACGTACAGGGCGTCGCCCTCGCCCGCGAGCCTGGCCGCGTACGCGCCGTTGGCCGTGATCGTGAACCCCGTCGGCCATGCCGCGCCGGGGTCGCGGTCGTCGTCCTCGGCCGTGGTCTCGATGGCACACGCTGTCATCGACTCGTCACCTCCGGCAACGAAGCTAGTTTTCGCACTTCCAGCCGAACAACACGAGCAGGGTCACTTCACACATAAGGGTGGCTGTCCGGTGGTTCGGCTGAGGGTGAGGGGGTGGTTGTGCTGGAGTGACCCATGGTGAGTAAGGTAAGGCGAACCTAAGTGGAGGTCCCGCCTCCGCTGGACCGTGTCCGTACGCCCCGCCGGGACGACCAGTACAGGAGCCTTCTCATGTCCCTCCGCCGCCGCGGCACCGCCGCCGTCGTCGCCCTCGCCGCCGCGCTCTCGCTCGCGGCCTGCGGAGGGGGCGACGGGCCCTCCGGCCCCGCCGGGAAGGAGGACACGGCCAAGAAGAAGGACGTCGCCACCGGCGGCAAGGACTTCGGCGACGCCGCCGCCAAGACCGCGGCCATGGGCACCGACGCGAAGCCCGGCCAGTTCCCCCGCACCCTCACCCACGCCCTCGGGAAGACCGAGCTGAAGACCGCCCCCAAACGGGTCGTCGTCCTCGACGTCGGCGAGCTCGACAACGTCGTCTCCCTCGGCGTCAAGCCCGTCGGCTACGCCCCCTCCGAAGGCGACGACGGCATCCCCGGCTACCTCGCCAAGGACGCAGGCACCCCGAAGTCCGTCGGCACCATCAACAACCTCAACCTGGAGGCCATCGCCAACCTCCAGCCCGACCTCATCCTCGGCAGCCAGCTGCGCGCCGCCGACAAGTACGACGAGCTGTCGAAGATCGCGCCCACCGTGTTCTCCATCCGCCCGGGCTTCACCTGGAAGGAGAACTACCTCCTCAACGCCGCCGCGCTCGACAGGACGGCCGAGGCGAAGGCGAAGCTCGCCGCCTACGAGACCAAGGCCAAGCAGCTCGGCGCGGACATCGGGGCGAACAAGCCGACCGTCTCCATGGTCCGCTACCTCCCCGGCAAGATCCGCCTCTACGCCAAGGCCTCCTTCATCGGCACGATCCTGGAGGACGCCGGCCTGCCCCGGCCCAAGAACCAGCAGATCGACGAGCTCGCCGCCGAGATCAGCCCCGAGAAGATCGACGAGGCCGACGCCGACTGGATCTTCACCGGCGTCTACGGCGACGCCAAGGCCACCAAGAAGGACACCGCCCAGGCCAACCCGCTCTGGAAGAACCTCAAGGCCGTCAAGGCCGGCCGGGCGAAGGACGTCCCGGACGAGACCTGGTACCTCGGCCTCGGCGTCACGGCGGCGAACAGCGTCCTCGACGACCTGCGCGGCTACCTCGTGAAGTAGGCGGCGAAGCCCCTGGCGCCGATCGGCGGCCAGGGGCTTCCTCCGTCCGGGGGGCACGGCAGCGACGATCGAGGAACCCCGACGGCGGCCCGCCACCCCCGCGAAAGCGGCGCCGGTTCAGGCCCAAAGGGGAGACAGGTAGCCTTTCCCTCGTGCCCCGTCTGTCTGAAGTCATCGCCGAGCTCGACGCCCTCTGGCCACCGGAGCGAGCCGAGTCGTGGGACGCCGTCGGCACCGTCTGTGGCGACCCCGACGCCGAGGTCACCCGTGTCCTCTTCGCCGTCGACCCCGTCCAGGAGATCGCCGACGAGGCCGTCGCCCTCGGCGCCGACCTGATCGTCACCCACCACCCGCTCTACCTGCGCGGTACGACGACGGTCGCGGCCGGCCACTTCAAGGGCCGCGTCGTGCACACCCTGATCAAGCAGGACATCGCCCTCCACGTCGCGCACACCAACGCCGACACCGCCGACCCCGGCGTCTCCGACGCCCTCGCCGGCGCGCTCGACCTCCGGGTCACCGGACCTCTCGTCCCCGAGAACAACCTCGGCCGGATCTGCGAGCTCGACCACCCCGAGACCCTCGCCGACTTCGCCGCCCGCGCGGCGAAGCGGCTGCCCGCCACCGCGCAGGGCATCCGGGTCGCCGGCGACCCCGCCATGACCGTGCGCCGCGTCGCCGTCAGCGGCGGCTCCGGCGACAGCCTCTTCGACGCCGTACGAGCCGCGGGCGTCGACGCCTTCCTCACCGCCGACCTGCGCCACCACCCGGTCTCCGAGGCCACCCAGCACTCTTCGCTGGGCCTGGTCGACGCCGCCCACTGGGCCACCGAATGGCCCTGGTGCGAGCAGGCCGCCGCACAGCTCGACGAGATTTCCGACCGCCACGGCTGGGGCCTCCGCGTCCACGTCTCGAAGACGGTCACCGACCCCTGGTCCTCCCACCACACCTCCCCTGGAGCCCCCAACTGAACGCCGCGCCCGCCGACCAGATCCGCCTCCTCGACGTCCAGGCCCTGGACGTCCGCCTCCAGCAGCTCGCCCACAAGCGCCGCTCGCTGCCCGAGCACGCCGAGATCGAGGGGCTGACCAAGGACCTCACCCAGCTGCGCGACCTGCTCGTCGCCGCGCAGACCGAGGAGAGCGACTGCGGCCGCGAGCAGACCAAGGCCGAGCAGGACGTCGACCAGGTCCGCCAGCGCGCCGCCCGCGACCAGCAGCGGCTCGACTCCGGCGCCGTCTCCTCCCCGAAGGACCTGGAGAGCCTCCAGCGCGAGATCGTCTCCCTCGCCAAGCGCCAGGGCGACCTGGAGGAGATCGTCCTCGAGGTCATGGAGCGCCGCGAGGCCGTCCAGGAGCGCCTCGCCGAGCTGACCGAGCGGGTCACCGCCGTGCAGGCCAAGGTGGACGACGCCACCGCGCGCCGCGACGCCGCGCAGGGCGAGCTGGACGCCGAGTCCGCCTCCGTCGCCAAGGAGCGCGAGCTCGTCGCGGGCTCCGTCCCGGCCGACCTGATCAAGCTGTACGAGAAGCTGCGCGAGCAGCAGGGCGGTGTCGGCGCGGCCCGGCTGTACCAGCGCAAGTGCGAGGGCTGCCACATCGAGCTCAACATCACCGAGCTCAACGAGGTCCGCGCCGCCGCGGCCGACACGGTCGTCCGGTGCGAGAACTGCCGCCGGATCCTCGTCCGCACCTCGGAGTCCGGCCTGTAATGCGCGAACTCGTGGTCGAGGCGGACGGCGGCTCCCGGGGCAACCCGGGGCCCGCCGGCTACGGCGCGGTCGTCCTCGACCCCGCGACGGGGGAGACCCTCGCGGAGGCCGCCGAGTACATCGGCGTGGCCACGAACAACGTCGCCGAGTACAAGGGCCTCGTGGCGGGCCTGAAGGCGGCCCGGGAACTCTTCCCGGACGCCCTCGTCCACGTCCGCATGGACTCCAAGCTGGTCGTCGAGCAGATGTCCGGCCGCTGGAAGATCAAGCACCCGGACATGAAGCCGCTCGCGGCCGAGGCCGGACGGGTCTTCCCGCCCGGCCGGGTCCGTTACGAGTGGATCCCGCGCGAGCGGAACAAGCACGCGGACCGGCTCGCGAACGAGGCGATGGACGCGGGCAAGCGGGGCCTCCAGTGGGAGCCCTCGGGCTCCACGGCGGGCCTCGACGCCACGGCCGCCCGCAACGCCGCGACCCCGCCCCCGTCGGGCCCGCCCGGCGACGCGACGGCGGGCGCGGCCCGGGCGCGCGCGGCGCTGGCGGGCACGGCGGGGGGCGCCGGTGCGGGTACGGCCGGCGGCCTTGGTACGGGTACGACCGGGGGCCTCGGTACGGGCACGGGCTCGGGTGCCTGGCCGGGTGCGGTGTCGCGCCCGGCGGCCCCGGACACGGTTCCGGACGACGGCCTGTTCGCCGCCGAGGAGGCCGTCGCGGCCTCGATCGCCTCCGGCGACTTCGAGGCGGAGGCGGGCGCGCTGGCCCGAACGGGCCACGCGGTTCGGAGCACAAGCCCGGGCACCGCCGAGGCCGACGGGCCCGCGGCCGGTGCCGCTCCGGCGCAGGTTGGTTCCGCGGCGACGCCCACGGCGAGCGCGGGCACCGCCGAGGCCGACGGGCCTGCGGCCGATGCCGCTCCGGCGCAGTCCGGCCCCGCGGCGACGCCTGCCGCGGGCGCCGCGCCCGCGCAGGGCGGAGCCGCTCCGGCTCCGGCCGCGCCCGCTGTGACGCCCGCGGCGGGCGCCGCACCCGCGCAGGCCGGCGCCGCTCCGGCCCGGGCAGGTCTCGCGGTGACGCCCACGGCGGGCAGCACGCCCGCGCAAGCCGGCGCCGCAGGTGCGCCCGCCGCCCGCCAGGGCTGGACCGGTCCCGACATGGGGGCGCCCGCGACGTTCGTGTTGTTGCGGCACGGGGAGACCGCGCTCACGCCCGAGAAGCGGTTCTCGGGGAGCGGGGGGAGCGACCCCGAGCTGTCGACGGCCGGGTTGCGCCAGGCCGAGGCCGTCGCCGAGGCGCTCGCCGCGCGCGGCACCATCCAGGAGATCGTCAGCTCGCCGCTCGCCCGCTGCCGCCAGACCGCCGGTGCCGTCGCCGCCCGGCTCGGCCTGGACGTGCGGATCGAGCAGGGCCTGCGGGAGACCGACTTCGGCGCCTGGGAGGGCCTGACGTTCGGTGAGGTCCGCGAGCGGTACCCGGAGGACCTCGACGCCTGGCTGGCCTCGCCGAAGGTCGCGCCGACCGGCGGGGGCGAGAGCTTCGCGACCGTCGCCCGGCGCGTCGCCGCGACCCGGGACCGGCTGACCGCCGCGTACGCGGGCCGTACGGTCCTCCTGGTCACCCACGTCACGCCCATCAAGACCCTGGTCCGGCTCGCGCTCGGCGCCCCGCCGGAGTCGCTGTTCCGGATGGAGCTGTCGGCGGCCTCGATCTCGGCCGTGGCCTACTACGCCGACGGCAACGCCTCCGTACGGCTCCTCAACGACACCTCGCACCTGAGGTAGCCGCCGCAGACCGCCGGCGTCCGGCCCGTACCCCCATCTCCCGCATGACGTGGTCCTTCACGGACCTGGCCAACCCCACCAGCAACGCCCTCCACCAGCGCCTCGGCCACCGCCCCGTCATCGCCCGCCTCGGCGTGGCGTTCATCGGGCTCACGCCCTGACCGGCGCCCGCAGCGCCGCCGCGCCGCGGGCGAGGGACTCCACGCGCCCCCAGTCGCGGGCGGCGAGCGCGGCGGGCGGGAGCATCCACGTGCCGCCGACGCAGCCGACGTTCGGCAGGGCCAGGTAGGCGGGGGCGGAGTCGGGGGAGATGCCGCCCGTGGGGCAGAAGCGGGCCCGGGGGAGCGGGCCCGCGAGGGACTTCAGGTACGGGACGCCGCCCGCAGCCTCGGCCGGGAAGAACTTCATGTCCTCGACCCCGCGTTCGACGAGGGCCACGACCTCCGAGGCCGTCGAGACCCCCGGCAGGAACGGCACGCCGGAGTCCCGCATCGCGCCGAGCAGCCGCTCGGTCCACCCCGGGCTGACCAGGAACCGCGCCCCCGCGCCCACCGCGTCCGCGACCCCGGCCGCCGAGACGACGGTGCCCGCGCCGACGACCGCCTCCGGCACCTCGGCCGCGATCGCGCGGACGGCGTCGAGCGCGGCGGGGGTGCGCAGGGTGACCTCGATCAGCGGCAGCCCGCCGGCCACCAGGGCCCGCGCCAGGGGGACGGCGTCGGCGGCGTCCTCGATCACGACGACGGGGACGACGGGGACGTCCCGGTCCCCCGGGGCAAGGCCGAACACGCTCGTCATGGGCGTCATCCTGCCCAGGGCGAGCGTCACCCGCAACGAGCGTTGCGGAGGGTGCAACGGCTCCGCTAGTGGATCTCGTCCACGAGCACGTCGAGCGCCCCCGCCTTGCCGCCCTCCTCCACGACGTACCGCAGATCGCGCAGCGCCTCCACCAGCTCCGCCGGCGAACCGGGCGCCGCGCCCGCCTCCAGCAGGCTCCGCACGATCCGGCCCTTCGTCGCCTTGTTGAAGTGGCTGACCACCTTCCGGGTCGGCGCGTGCAGCACCCGCACCGTCGCCGTCCGGGCCGCGACCTCCCCCTTCGGCTTCCACGCCGACGCGTACGCCGACGAACGCAGGTCCAGGACGAGACCGTCCCCGGCCGCCTCCGGCAGCACGTCCGCCATCGCCGTCCGCCAGTGCGCGTTCAGCGCGCCGAGACCCGGCAGCTTCACCCCCATCGAGCAGCGGTACGACGGGATCCGGTCCGTCACCTTCACCGCGCCCCACAGCCCCGAGAACACGAGCAGCGAGCTCCCCGCCCGCTCCCGGGCCGCCGCGTCCAGGGTCGCCAGGCCCAGCGCGTCGTACAGCACGCCCGTGTAGACCTCCCCGGCCGGACGCGCGCCCGCCGTCCGCAGCTCCGCGTTCTTCGCGACCTCGCCGCGCAGCCCCTCGCTCAGGCCGAGCACCTCGCGCGCCTTCTCCTCGTCGGCGGCGCACAGCTCGACCAGCTCGTCCAGGACCGCCGCCCGCGCCTCCGCGAGCCCCGGCAGGGACAGCGACTCCGGCTTGAGCGGCGCCCCGCGCCCCGAGGAGGCCTTGCCTTCGGAGGGCGGCAACAGCACGAGCACGGTGGTTCTCCTTCGTCCGTACGGGGATGGGGGTGCGGCCCCGACGGTCCAGCGTACGAGGTCCCGCCCCTGGCTCCGCCCCCCGTACGAGCTCCCGGGTCTCGTCCCCGCCCCCGTACGAGCTCCCGGGTCTCGCTCCCTGCCCCCGTACGAGCTCCCGGGTCTCGTCCCCGCCCCCGTACGAGCTCTCCCGTACGAGGTCCCACACCCCGCCTCCCCGCCCCCGTACGAGGTGCCGCACCCCGCCCCAGCTCATACGCTCGGTCCATGCCCCGCCGCCACCTCCACGTGACCGGCGCAGCCGAGGCTCCGCTGCGGGCCGCCCTGCGCGCACTCCGTACCGAGCTCGCGATCCCCGAGGCCTTCCCGCCCGCCGTCCTCGCCGAGGCCGAAGCCGCCGCCAAGATCCCCCGGCTCCCCTCGTACGACGCCACCGACCTGCCGTTCTTCACGATCGACCCGCCCGCCTCCACCGACCTCGACCAGGCCATGCACCTGGCCCGCCGGGCCGACGGCGGCTACCGGGTGCACTACGCCATCGCCGACGTCGCCGCCTTCGTCACCCCCGGCGGCGCGATCGACGCCGAGGCCCACCGGCGCGTCCTCACCCTCTACTTCCCCGACGGCAAGGTCCCCCTCCACCCGCCCGTCCTCTCCGAGGGCGCCGCCAGCCTGCTCCCCGGCGAACCCCGCCCCGCCCTGCTCTGGCGCATCGACCTCGACGCCGAGGGGCGGAGGGTCGCGACCGACGTCCGCCGCGCCCTCGTCCGCAGCCGCGCCAAACTCGACTACGCGGGCGTGCAGCGGCGGATCGACGACGGGACCGCCGAGGAACCGCTCGCCCTCCTCCGGGACGTCGGCCGGCTCCGCGAGGCCCTGGAAGCCGAGCGCGGCGGCATCTCCCTCAACGTCCCCGAGCAGGAGATCGTCGAGCGGGACCACACCTACGCCCTCGAATACCGGGCGCCGCTCCCCGCCGACGGCTGGAACGCGCAGATCTCCCTCCTCACCGGCATGGCCGCCGCCGACCTCATGACCGCCGCCGGCACCGGCATCCTGCGCACCCTCCCCACCGCCCCCGACGGCGCCGTCGCCCGGCTGCGCCGCTCCGCCCACGCCCTCGGCGTCGACTGGCCGCACCACGTCTCCTACGCGGACGTCGTCCGCTCGGCCGACCCCACGAACCCGCGCCACGCCGCCTTCCTCCAGGAGTGCACCACCCTGCTGCGCGGCGCCGGGTACACCGTCTTCACCGACGGCCACGTTCCCACCCCGGCCGTGCACGCCGCCGTCGCCGACGAGTACACCCACGCCACCGCCCCGCTGCGCCGCCTCGCCGACCGGTACGCGGGCGAGCTGTGTGTGGCGGCCGTCGCCGGGGACGAGCCGCCCGAGTGGGTACGGACCGCCCTGCCCGCCCTGCCCGACGAGATGGCCACCGGCGCCCGCCGCGCCAACACCGTCGAACGCGAGAGCGTCGACATCGTCGAGGCGGCCCTCCTGAAGGAACGGGTCGGCGAGATCTTCGACGCGTACGTCATCGACGTGAAGGAACGCGAACCGGCCGTCGGCACCGTCCACCTGGAGGATCCGGCGGTCGTCGCCCGGATCGAGGGCGGCGCGACGAGGCTCCCCCTGGGAGAGTGGCTCCGCGTCAGGCTGTCGGAAGCGGACCCGGGGACGGCGAAGGTCCTGTTCGCGCCCGCGTGAGCGCGTCGTACAGGGCCCTGGGATCGTCGGCGTGCACCCTGAGGGTGTGGACGGGGCGGGGCGTGCCGAGCAGTCGGGGCGCGTCGACCGGCCCGGTCAGCTCGATCGTGACGGAGGTCTGGGAGCCGACGGCGAGGTTCAGCTCGCCCTCGGCCTTCTCGTGCGAGAAGCACAGCTCACGCCGGACGGCCGAGATCCGGTCGAGCGGGACGGACACGTCGACGTGCGCGCCCTGCCGCAGCCGCAGGACGTTCCCGGCGAGCGTGTGCGGGCGGGTCACGGAGGCGGCGTGCAGCCCCAGGACGAACAGCACGGTGTAGACGTCCAGGACGAGGAAGACCGCGTGGACGAAGGGCCACTCGGCCAGCAGGTACGACATGCCGACCGTCTCGACCACGCACACGAACGCGAAGCCGTACATCAGCGCCGCCTGGTCCCGGCCGTGCGGGAACACCCCGTCCGCGCCCGCCACCCCGTGCGGCCGCCGCGCGATCCAGCGCCCCAGGCTCGCCAGCAGGCGGAGCTCGTGTCCGATGAGCCGCAGCGCGGGCCCGGGCACCAGCTCGGCCGCGACGGCCCGCCGGGAGAGCCCGCGCCTCCGCAGCCGCACCCAGACGACGACCTCGGCGGCGAGCAGCCCCAGGACGAGCGCCTCCCCGGCGAGCAGCACGCCCCCGGGTATCCGTACGCCCGCCAGGAGACAGACGAAGAGCACGAACTCGGCGGGCAGCGCGGCGTACGCGACCCCGCGCAGCAGCCGCAGCCCCCGACCGCGCGCGTGCACGCCACCCGCCCGCTCCCGACCCGTCGCGCGCCCGCCGCCACCGGTCACCGGCCCGCCCCCCGGCTCCGTCATCGACCCGCCCCCCTCTTCTCGCCCCCTCTTCCCCCTGAATCAACGTCCCTCCACGTCCCGCCGTTCCCGCACCGGCCCGACCGCCCGCCGTACCTCCGACGGGACCTCGCCCCCTTCGGCACGTCGCTTCCACTGCCGGAACCCTTCGGCTTCGACCTGGAGACGGCCGACTTCCCCTGAATCGGCGGGTAGCATGGTCGGCACGGCAGACGAGCCGGGCGGACGGCCGCGTGGAGATCCCCGGATCTCCCCGAGGAACGTCCGGGCTCCACAGAGCAGGGTGGTGGCTAACGGCCACCCGGGGTGACCCGCGGGACAGTGCCACAGAAAACAGACCGCCGGGGACCTCGGTCCTCGGTAAGGGTGAAACGGTGGTGTAAGAGACCACCAGCGCCTGAGGTGACTCAGGCGGCTAGGTAAACCCCACCCGGAGCAAGGTCAAGAGGGGACACCCCGGTGTCCCTGCGCGGATGTTCGAGGGCTGCTCGCCCGAGTCCGCGGGTAGACCGCACGAGGCCGGCGGCAACGCCGGTCCTAGATGGATGGCCGTCGCCCCGACGACCGCGAGGTCCCGGGGCACAGAACCCGGCGTACAGCCCGACTCGTCTGTCGGCCCACGTGGGGAGGGCCCCCGAGCAGGTTTCCGCCTGGTCGGGGGCCCTTCTCGTGGCCGCGGTGTCAGGGGCGCCGGACCTCGAAGTGGAAGCAGCCGTACTCGACCGCCCGGACGTGCACCAGGGCCACCGCCGGATCGGCGAAGGCCTCGGTGAGGGCCTGGTCGAAGCCGTCGGCGGGGGTCTCCGGGAGCTCCAGGAGGCGGCCTCCGACGATCCGGCCGGCCGCGTCGTAGCGGCGGAGGACGCGGAGCGCCCCGGGGCGGGAGAAGGGGTACGTCTCCGAGGGCGCGGGCCCGCCGCAGTCCTCGGCGTGGAGGAAGACGGGGCCCTGCTCGTCGTACGCCCCGGGCTCGGCACCGGTCTCGGCGGCCCAGCGGCGCAGGGGCGCGTACGAGACGAGGGCGATCCGCTCGCCGGGCACGGAGAGCCGCAGGCAGCAGCGGAGGGGATCGCCGCCGTCGGTGGCGGTGCGGGGCACGCAGGCGCGGCCGGCGTCGTCGGTGACGCGCAACCGGGCGAGGGTCGCGGAGGGGATCGCGAGGGCACGGTACGCCGTGGCGGTGTGGGTGCTCATGACGCCAGGGTGTCGGGCCGGCTCCCGTGCCGCTGGCGCAATTCGGACGGCGTGCTGAGGCGTCCGGTGTTCCGCCGGGCGACTGTCAGAGGGCTCCGATACGGTCGCCTGGCGAACCGCTACGAAGGGAGCACGTCCCCATGAGCCGCCGTTTCCAGGTCACCTTCGACGCCCACGACCCCCGTGCGCTGTCCTCCTTCTGGCGTGACGCGCTGGGGTACGTCCACCCGGGGCCGCCCGGGGTCGAACTGCCCGAGGGCGCCGACCTGCTGGCCGCCTGGGACGACTTCCTCGCGAGGGCCGGCGTACCGGAGGCGGAGCGCAACGCGAGGTCCGCCATCGAGGACCCGGACGGGCAGGGCCCGCGCGTCTTCTTCCAGCGGGTGCCGGAGGACAAGGCCGGCAAGAACCGGGTGCACCTCGACGTCCGCGCCGCCCCCGGGCTCGTGGGGGAGGAGCGCATGGCGGCCCTGGAGGCCGAGTGCGACCGGCTCGTCGGCCTCGGGGCGAAGCGGGTGCGCCGCTTCGAGCCCGCTCCGCCGATGAGCGGCGGCCACATCGTGATGACCGACCCCGAGGGCAACGAGTTCTGCCTGGACTGAACCGTTCCGCCGTCTGGTTCGCGGCGGTCGGCACCAGCGACCCGCCGGCGGACCCGCCCGCGGCGGCAAGACCTGTGACTGGTCCTGACGGACCGGGACCGCTGTCGGAGGGACCTCACGGCCGGGGTGAACGGTCAGGGCGGTCCCACGGGTGTACGCGTAGAGCATGACCATTCCCGTGGACCGACTCAGCGACCCGGCCGTGCGCGTCTTCGTCACGGCTCTCAACGCCAACGACGAGGCCGCCCTCTTCGAGGCCCTGACACCCGACGTGACCATGTCCGACGACGGCTCCGACCGCGATGTGCGGGAGTGGCTCGACCGCGAGGTGTTCGCCTCGCGCGGGCACATGGACGTCGAGTCCGAGGCGGACGGCGGGCGCGCGCTCGTCGCCCGCTACCGCAACGACACCTGGGGCGAGATGCGTACCAAGTGGGCCTTCACCGTCGACGGCGGGAAGATCTCGCGCTTCGAGACCGGGCAGGCCTGATCCCCCTCCGGCCGGGGGTGGGCCTCACCCCCGGCCGGTGTGCGGCACGGGATCTCAACCCCGGCCGATGTACGGCATCGTCGTCGCCATCACCGTCGCGAACTGCACGTTCGCCTCCAGCGGCAGCCCCGCCATGTGCACCACCGTCGCCGCCACGTCCGCCGCGTCCATCACCGGCTCCACCGCCAGCTCGCCGTTGGCCTGGAGGATGCCGGTCTGCATGCGGGCCGTCATCTCCGTCGCCGCGTTGCCGATGTCGAGCTGACCGCAGGCGATCCGGTACGGCCGTCCGTCGAGGGACAGGGACTTCGTCAGGCCCGTCATCGCGTGCTTCGTCGCCGTGTACGCGATCGAGTGCGGGCGCGGCACGTGCGCGGAGATCGAGCCGTTGTTGATGATCCGGCCGCCCTGCGGGTCCTGCTCCTTCATGGTCCGGAAGGCCGCCTGGGCGCAGAGGAACGCGCCCGTCAGGTTCACGTCGACGACCGCGCGCCAGGTCGCCGGGTCCAGGTCCTCGACGGGGACGCCGCCGCCCGCGAACGTACCGGCGTTGTTGAAGAGCAGGTCGACCCGGCCCCAGTGGTCCCGTACGGACGCGAAGAGGGCCGCCACCTCCTCCTCGGAGGTCACGTCCGTCGGGACGGACAGGAAGTCGCCCGCCGGGAGGGCCGCCGCCGTCTCCTCCAGGGCCCCGGCCCTGCGGCCCGCGAGGGCCACCGACCAGCCGGCCGCCGCGAGGGCCAGCGCCACGCTCCGCCCGATGCCCGAACCGGCTCCCGTCACCACTGCGATGCTCATGGGCGCGCAGCGTACGCGAGACGCGTGCCCCATGAACTCATCCGTCCGACACGTGGATGTTCTGTACTCGACAATGAGAGGTCGTTCCCTCCCCTTCGAATGACGGACGGACAGCATCCGTCTGGGGAGGGGCACATGGACCACGTACAGCATTCCGAGGAACTCCTCGCCGCCGCGCGCCACTTCGGGCGCCGCCGGTTCCTCACCGTCACCGGCGCGGCCGCCGCGCTCGCCTTCGCGACCCAGCTGCCCGCGGCCGGCACCGCGGCCGCCGACGAGCTGGACGCCCGGCGTGTCACGGAGGACCCGTTCACCCTGGGCGTGGCCTCGGGCGACCCCCTGCCCGGCTCCGTGCTCCTGTGGACCCGGCTCGCGCCCCGCCCCTTCGAGCCCGACGGCGGGCTGCCCGCCGGCCGGGTCTCCGTGCACTGGGAGCTCGCCCGCGACGAGCGCTTCACCCGGATCGTCCGGCGCGGCCTGGCGACCGCGCACCCCGAGTTCCGGCACAGCGTCCACGTCGAGGTCGGGCACCTCGACTCCGACCGCGTGTTCTTCTACCGCTTCCGGGCCGGCGAGTGGGTCAGCCCGGTGGGGCGGACCCGCACCGCCCCGGCCCCCGGTGCCCGGAACACCGCCCTGAAGCTGGCCGCCGTCTCCTGCCAGGCCTACCACGACGGGTACTTCACGGCCTACGGCCACCTCGCCCGGGAGGACGTCGACGTCGTCTTCCACCTCGGCGACTACCTGTACGAGTACGCCGTCAACGCCACCGGCGGCGCCCGCGCCTACACCGACCGGACCCTTCCGGGCGTCTTCAACCGCGAGACGCTCACCTTGGAGGACTACCGGCTCCGCCACGCGCTCTACAAGTCGGATCCCGACCTGCGGGCCGCGCACGCCGCCCACCCCTTCGTCGTCACCTGGGACGACCACGAGACCGAGAACAACTACGCGGGCGACACCCCCGAGAACGGCGTCCCACCGGAGGAGTTCCTGCTCCGCCGCGCCGCCGCCTACCGCGCCTACTGGGAGCACCAGCCCCTGCGCCGCCCCCAGCTGCCCGAGGGTCCCGACATGAGGCTGTACCGGCGGCTGCGCTTCGGGCGGCTCGCCCAGTTCGACGTCCTCGACACCCGCCAGTACCGCTCCGACCAGGCGTACGGGGACGGCTGGCAGGTCCCGGGCCCCGAGTCCGAGGACCCGGCGCGCACCCTGACCGGCGCCGCCCAGGAGCGCTGGCTGCTCGACGGCTGGCGCGCCTCCGAGGCCCGCTGGAACGTGCTGCCGCAGCAGGTGGTGTTCTCCGAGCGCCGCGACCGCTCCACCGCCGACTTCAAGCTGTCCATGGACTCCTGGGACGGCTACCCGGCCTCCCGGCGGCGGATCCTCGCGGGGGCCGAGGCCGCCGGCGTCGAGAACCTGATGGTGCTCACCGGTGACGTCCACGTCGGCTACGGGCTCGACATCAAGGCCGACTTCCGCGACCCGGCCTCCCGGACCCTCGGCACCGAGATCGTCGCCACGTCGGTCACCAGCGGCAGGGACGGCGCCGACCGGCCGTCCAACTACGACAAGCTCATGCAGGCCAACCCGCACCTGAGGTTCTTCAACGGGCGCCGCGGCTACGTGACCGTCGAGCTCGGCGAGGAGAGCGCCCGTGCCGACTTCCGCACGGTTCCGTACGTGACCCGGCCGGGCGCCCCCGTCACCACCGCCGCCTCCTACGTCACGGAGGCGGGCGACCCGGGGCTCACACCCGTGTAGCCGCGAGTTCGGAGGGGTAGCGGACGCCGATGCGGTCCCGTACCGCGTCGAGCGTCCGCATCACCGCGAGCGAGCCGTCCAGGGGGACGAGCGGGGACTCCGTCCCGCCGGCGCGCAGGCAGCGCATCACCTCCGCCGCCTCGTGCCGCAGCGAGTGCGGGTCGTCCTCGTTCACGTACTCCTCCGGTTCCGCGCCGTTGCGCAGCAGCGTGAACCGCTCGGGGAAGAAGAAGCCGCGCGGGACGTCGATCCGGCCCTCCGTGCCCGTCACCGAGGCCGTCAGCGGGGTGTCCGCCTCCAGCGAGCAGGACAGCAGGGCCGAGGCGCCCGAGTCCCAGCCCAGCAGCATGCCCGTGTTCAGGTCGACGCCCTCCGGCGAGATCCGCGCGTGCGCGTGGACCGTGGACGGCTCGCCGAGCAGCAGCTGCGCGAACGACACCGGGTACACCCCGAGGTCGAGCAGCGCCCCGCCGCCCACCGCCGGGTCCCGCAGCCGGTGGCCGGCGTCGAAGGGGCCCGCGATCCCGAAGTCGGCCTGGACCGTGCGGACTTCGCCGATCGCCCCGTCGCGCACGAGCTCGGCGATCCGCCGGACCAGCGGGTTGCAGTACATCCACATGGCCTCCATCAGGAAGAGGCCGCGGTCCCGGGAGAGGGTGACGAGTTCCTCCGCCTCGCGGGCGTTGAGTGTGAGAGCCTTCTCGCAGAGCACCGCCTTTCCCGCCTCCAGGGCGAGGCCGGCAGCCATCCGGTGCGCGTGATGCGGAGTCGCCACGTACACCACGTCGACGTCCTCGTCGGCGAAGAGCCCGGCCCATTCCCCGTACGCCCGCGGAATCCCGAACCGGTCCGCGAAGGCCTTCGCCGACGCCTCCGTACGGGACGCCACCGCGACGACCTCCGCGCCGTCGAGCGTCGTCAGGTCCGTGGTGAACCGTTCCGCTATGCCGCCCGTCGCCAGGATTCCCCAGCGCACCGTCCTGTTCGCGTCCATCCCCGCCCTCATCATCCCCACCCCACAGGTCTCGACCATGCCGGTCGAGCTGAGAGCATAGACAAGGATTCAACGAAATGGAGCAGTCGATGCCGGAGAGCGGCCAGAAAACAACACAAGGACACATAACCGAAACCGCCCCGGCCGTCACCGCCGCCCGGCGTACGGGACTCCTCGTCACCCTCGTCCTGGGCGGACTCACCGCCCTCCCCGCGCTCTCCATGGACATGTACCTCCCGGCACTCCCGGAGGTCACCGGCGCGCTGCGGGCCCCCGCCGCCACCGTGCAGCTCACCCTCACCGCCTGCCTCGCCGGCATGGCCCTCGGCCAGCTCGTCGTCGGCCCCATGAGCGACAAGTGGGGACGCCGGCGCCCGCTGCTCGCCGGCATGGCCGTGTACGTCCTCGCCACCGCCGTCTGCGCCCTCGCCCCCACCGCCGAACTCCTCATCGGCTTCCGGCTCCTCCAGGGCCTCGCCGGCGCCGCCGGCATCGTCATCGCCCGCGCCGTCGTCCGCGACCTGTACGACGGCGTCGAGATGGCCCGCTTCTTCTCCACCCTGATGCTGATCTCCGGCGCCGCCCCGATCATCGCCCCCCTCATCGGCGGCCAGATCCTCCGGCTCACCGACTGGCGGGGCGTCTTCCACGTCCTCACCGCGATCGGCGTCCTGCTCACCCTCGTCGTCTGGCGCTTCCTCCACGAGACGCTGCCCCCCGAGCGGCGGCACGAGGGCGGGGTCGGACAGGCCCTGCGCACCATGCGGGGCCTCCTCGCCGACCGGGTCTTCACCGGCTACATGCTGACCGGCGGACTCGCCTTCGCCGCCCTCTTCGCGTACATCAGCGCGTCCCCGTTCGTCGTCCAGGAGATCTACGGAGCCTCGCCGCAGACCTTCAGCCTGCTCTTCGGCCTCAACTCCATCGGGCTCGTCGCCGTCGGCCAGATCAACGGCAAGCTCCTCGTCGGCCGCGTCAGCCTCGACAAGGCGCTCGGCTGCGGCCTCGGGACCATCCTGCTCGCGGCCGTCGCCCTGACCCTCATGACCAGCGGCGTCCTCGGAAAGGTCGGGCTCGCCCCGGTCGCCGCCGGACTCTTCGTCCTGATGTCCGCGATGGGCCTGGCCATGCCCAACACCAACGCCCAGGCCCTCATGCGCACCCCGCACGCCGCCGGATCCGCCTCCGCCCTCCTCGGCACCTCCTCCTTCCTCATCGGCGCCGTCGCCTCCCCGCTCGTCGGCATCGCGGGCGAGCGCACCGCCGTCCCCATGGCGGTCGTCCAGCTCGGCTGCGCCGTCCTGGCCCTGGCCTGCTTCCTGGGCCTCTGCCGCCCCTGGCAGTCCGCGAAGGCGCAGGGCCCGGCCGCCTAGACTGTTGCGGTGAACGCCTCAGCTCCCTCCGCCGACTCCCTGCGCGCCGCCCTCGCCGGGCTCCTCGACGGGCTGCCGCCCCACCGGGCCGCGCAGGCCGTCGAGCGGCTGATCGCCAACTACCGGGGCACCACCCCGACGGACGCCCCCGTGCTGCGCGACCGCTCCGACGTCGCCGCGTACGCCGCGTACCGCATGCCGGCGACCTTCGAGGCGGTACGGGGCGCCCTCGACGCCCTCCGGGAGGCCGCGCCCGACTGGGCGCCGCGCACCCACACCGACGTCGGCGGCGGCACGGGCGCGGCGAGCTGGGCCGTCGCCGAGGCCTGGGGAGAGGAGCCGCCGCGCACCACCGTCCTCGACTGGGCGGAGCCCGCCCTCGCGCTCGGCCGCGAGCTGGCCGACGGCGTCCTGGACGCGGAGTGGCGGCGCGAGCGGATCGGCTCCGCCCTGAGCCTCGCCGACGCCGACCTCGTCACCGTCTCGTACGTCCTCAAGGAGCTGACCGAGGCCGACCGGGCGGCGCTCGTCACCGAGGCGGCCCGCGCCGCGCAGGCCGTGGTGATCGTCGAGCCCGGCACGCCCGACGGCTACGAGCGGATCATCGCGGCCCGCACCCTGCTGATCGACGCCGGCTTCGCCGTCGCCGCGCCCTGCCCGCACAGCGGGGCCTGCCCGATCGTGCCCGGCACGGACTGGTGCCACTTCTCCGCCCGGGTGAGCCGCTCCTCGCTGCACCGGAAGGTGAAGGGCGGGTCGCTGTCGTACGAGGACGAGAAGTACGCGTACGTGGCGGCGACCAGGTTCCCGGTGACCCCCGCCGTCTCCCGGATCATCCGTCGCCCGCAGATCCGCAAGGGGCAGGTCCTGCTGGAGCTGTGCGGACCCGAGGGCCTCGGCCGCGAGACCGTCACCAAGCGCCACGGGCCCCTGTACAAGCAGGCCCGTGACGCCGAGTGGGGCGACGCGTGGGGTGAGGACGCCTAGGAGCTGTCCGGCGGATCAGGGTCGGGCAGGCCCTAGGGCCGCAGCTCCTGGGTGCAGCACTTCACGCTGCCGCCGCCCTTGAGGAGCTCGCCCAGGTCCATGCCGACCGGTTCGAAGCCCCGGGCGCGGAGGGGCTCGAAGAGGCCCACCGCGGCCTGCGGGAGCAGGACGTGCCGGCCGTCGCTCACCGCGTTGAGCCCGAGGGCCGCCGCGTCCTGGCCGGTCGCGATCAGCGCGTCCGGGAAGAGCCGGGCGAGCACCGCGCGGCTGCCGGGGGAGAAGGCGTCCGGGTAGTACATGACCTCGTCCCGGGCGTCGTCCAGGACGCACAGCGCCGTGTCCAGGTGGTAGTAGCGCGGGTCCACCAGCTCCAGGCCGATCACCGGGCGGCCGAAGAACTCCTGCGCCTCGTCGTGGGAGAGCGGGCTGGAGCGGAAGCCGCGGCCGGCGAGGATCCAGGAGGCGGTGACGGCGAAGTCGCCCTCGCCCTCGTTCACGTGCTCCGGCACGCGCACGTCGTCGTCCGCCCAACCGTTCCTGCGGAACCAGGACACATGGGCGTCGGCCTCGCGGGCCCGCTCCGGGTGGGCGAACTTCGCGCCGAGGACCCGGCCCTCGACGACCGTCGCGCCGTTCGCCGCGAAGACCATGTCCGGCAGCGCCGGGTCGGGCTCCAGGAGCTCCACGGTGTGGCCGAGCGAGCGGTAGCGGTCGCGCAGGTCCTCCCACTGGGCGAGGGCGAGCGGCAGGTCGACCGGTTTCGTGGGGTCCATCCAGGGGTTGATGGAGTACGTCACCGTGAAGTGCGTGGGTGGGCACATCAGATAACGGCGGGGCGAGGGCGTGCGCGGAGTGGGGCGCAATGAAGGCTCCTCACGGACGGGCGGCCGGAGCGGCCGGTGATCTGTGGTCGATCGGTGGACCCATGGTCCGCTCTCGGCGGGCTCCGCGCTGTGGACCGTTCGGGTGGTTCGGGGCCCGCCCAGTGGGCGAGACGCGGCGTCTCGTTCGCTGCTAGATTGGGGCCATGCCCGAGACCAGGCCCGCCAAGGCCGCCCCCGACGCCTCCCGCCGCAGCGAGCGCTCCCGTCGCGCCATCTTCGACGCCGCCCTCGCCCTCGTCTCCGAGACCGGCTACGCGAAGACCACCATCGAGGGCATCGCCGCCCGCGCCGGCGTCGGCAAGCAGACCATCTACCGCTGGTGGCCCTCCAAGGCGGCCGTCCTCCTCGACGCCTTCCTCGACCTCGCGGCCCGGGCCAACGAGGCCCTCGGTGGAGACGCCGGCAGTGAGATCCCCGACACCGGAGACCTCGCCGCCGACCTCAAGCTCGTGCTGCGCGCCACCGTCGACGAGCTGGCCAACCCCGCCTTCGACGGCCCCACCCGCGCCCTCGCCGCCGAGGGCGTCGTCGACCCCGAGCTCGGCGCCCGCTTCACCGAGGCCCTGCTCGAACCCCAGCTCCAGTACTACGTCCGCCGCATCGAGGCCGCTCAGGCCAAGGGCGACATCGATCCGGGGGTCGATCCCCGCGTCGCCGTCGAACTCCTCGTCGGACCGCTCCACCACCGCTGGATCCACCGCACCCTGCCGCTCACCCACGCCTACGCCGACACCCTCGTCGACCTCGCCCTGCGCGGCCTCGCCCCCCGTACCTGACCCCGTCCGCACACCGGTTCCCCACCCCGGTTCCACACTCCGGTCACCCGGGGCGCAGGATGGTGGGACCATGGGCAGAGCCGAACGGGCGAGCATGAGGTGTGAGGGGATAGATGGGCGACGGCATCGGCCGCTACCGCGGCACGGAGAGCAGACTCGCACAGTGGCTGCGCAGGCGCCCCAAACGCACCGCGGCCGACGACGAGAACGACCGCGAGAAGCTGCTCCTGGCCACCGCCGCCGCCGGGCTGCCCCTGGCCCCCGCCGCGTACCCCGTGGGCTACAGCTGTTCCTGTGAGCGGATCGGCTGTCCCACCCCCGCCCGGCACCCCGTCTCCTTCGCCTGGCAGACGCAGTCGACCACCGACCGCGCGCAGATCGAGCGCTGGGCCCGCAACGAGCCCGAGGCGAACTTCGTCACCGCCACCGGCATGGTCCACGACGTCCTCGACGTCCCGCTGGCCGCCGGCCGCGCCGCCCTGGAGCGCCTCCTCGCGGAGGGCGTGGAGGTCGGCCCGGTCGCCGAGTCCGCCGACGTCGACACGGTCGGCGGGCGGATGCTCTTCTTCACCGCCACCCGGGGCACCCCCGAGGACGAGGACGAGTGGTGGCCGTGCGAGCTGGACTGCCACCCCGAGACGATGGACGAGCATCCGGGGCTGCGCTGGCACTGCCGCGGCAGCTACGTCCTCGTGCCGCCGGCCCGGCTGCCCGGGGACGAGGACGCCCACCCGGTCGTCGCCTGGCTCCGCGGTCCCGAGCACCCGCTGCCCGACCCGCTGAACCTCCTGGAGGCCCTCCAGGACGCCTGCGCCCGCCACGCGGCCGAGCGCGAGGCGGACGGGGACGGGGAGCACACGGCCCACGAAATCGCCTGGCCGCTGACCCGCTGAGCCCCGCCTGGGCCGGCCGCCGACGGACGAGTTGAGCCCCGTCGCCCGGGCCGGCCGCCGACGCGCTGGGCCCCGCACGGGGCGGCCGCTGACGCGCTGAGCCCGTCGCCCGGCCGCGGACGGACGCGCCGAGCCCCGTCGCCCGGGCCGGCCGCTGACCCGCCGAGCCCCGCACGGGCCGGCCGCTGACGCGCGGTCGGCCGCTGACCCGCTGAGCCCCGCCTGGGCCGACCGCCGACGCGTTGAGCCCCGTCACCCGGCCGCCGACGGACGCGCCGAGCCCCGCACAGGGCTGGCGGGCTACGAGCCCTCCGCGCCCACCACGCCCTGGAGCCGGCTCGCGACCACGACCCCGTTCCGGTTCGTGCCCGCCGGCTTCACCAGGACCGCCTGGCTCGACACCCACTCCCGGGTGACCGTGTTCTTGATCTCGCCGGTCAGCAGCGCCTTGGTGTCGGCGCCGACCTTCGGCCGGTAGCCCTTCGCCGCCGTCTGCCGCTCGAAGTACCGCGTCGCGAAGAAGACGAGCGCGCCGCCGTCCCGGGTCCGCAGCCCGAGCGGCGCGAAGTCCCCCTGGTCCGTGACCCGGTCGATGTACTGGGTGGCCATGCCCGGCCGCTTGGCGGCCTTCTGCCGCTGCGCCCGCCACTCCGTGGTGTGGACGCCCGGCGCGAACGGCCCCGGCCGCCCGTCCTTGAGGTACGCCACGTACTCCTTGCCGAGGTCCTCGGGCGCGACCGCGAGCGCGTCGGTGTCCGCGGCGACCGGCACCGCGTACCCCTCCTCCTCGGCGAACTCGGGCACGTCGCCCCGGGGGAGGATCGTGAGGTACGCGACCTCCCACAGCTGCTCGGGCCCGTTGCGCAGGAAGACCAGGAGCCAGCGCTGGTCGCCGGAGGCCCGGTTGGACGCGGTGTCCGCCACGAACCAGCGCGGCCAGCCCGCCTTCCGGGGCAGCACGAACCGCGCGTCGGTCAGCTGGAGGGGCTTGTGGTCCGGGTTGCCGCCCGGGGTGTTGATCGACCGGGCGCGCAGGCCCGCCTGGTTGACCTCCCCGAGCGGGCCGGTGACCCGGCCCGCGTCCAGGGCCGGGTCATAGGCCTTGTCGGCCTTGTTGTAGGCCGTCGTGAAGTCCGCGAGGGCCTGCGCCGCCTCGGCCTTCGTCGCCGGCGGCAGCAGCGCCAGTTCGCCGTGGACGGTCACGCAGCCGCTCGCCGTCAGCGACAGGACGGTCGCCGCCGCCGCGGCGGCGAGGAACCTCGTGGGCCGCGACGACAGCCGCTCAAGCGGTCGTCCCGGCGCTCGCCTCAGCCTCAGCCTTCTCATCGGTCGCCTTCTGCTTCTTCACCCGCACGGACGGACCCGACCCTATCGGGGCCAGGAACAGCGCGAGAGTCGGGATCAGATACAGCGCCCACACCGTGACCTGAAGGACCGTCGGGTCCGGCTGGAAGTTGAGGACGCCCTTGAGGAGCGTGCCGTACCAGCTGTCCGGCGGGATCGTCGCCGAGATATCGAAGGCCTTGTCCGCGAGGCCGCCGAGGAAGCGGGCCTCCTGGAGGTCGTGCACGCCGTACGCGAGCACGCCCGCCGCCACCACGACCAGCATCCCGCCGGTCCAGGTGAAGAACTTCGCCAGGTTGATCTTCAGCGCGCCCCGGTAGAACAGCCAGCCGAGGAGGACGGCCGTGAGCAGGCCCAGGACGACACCGACCAGCGGCGCGTACGAGCCGTCCGAGGAGGCCCGTACCGACGCCCACACGAAGAGCGCCGTCTCCAGGCCCTCGCGGCCCACCGCCAGGAAGGCGGTGGCCACCAGCGCGCCGGTGCCCATCTGCAGGGCCGCGTCCAGCTTGCCGTGCAGCTCCGCCTTGAGGTGCCGGGCCGTCCGCCGCATCCAGAAGACCATCCAGGTCACCAGGCCCACGGCGAGCACCGACAGCGAGCCGCCGAGCGCCTCCTGCGCCTCGAAGGTCAGCTCCTGGGAGCCGAACTCCAGCCCGGCGCCGAAGGCCAGGGCGACGCCGACGGCCACGCCGATGCCGATCCAGATCGGCTTCAGCGCGTCCCGGCGCCCGGTCTTCACCAGGTACGCGATGAGGATGCAGACGACCAGGCTGGCTTCCAGGCCCTCACGCAGGCCGATCAGATAGTTTCCGAACACGTCGGTTCTCCTCCTCGGTTACGCGAACAGCGCCCGGCCCCACCAGTCGTCCTTGTCGCGGACGCCCGGCGGGACGGCGAAGAGCGCCGAACCCACGTGCTGTGTGTACTCGTTGAGCGCGTCGGACTTGGCCAGCGAGCTCTGCACCGGGATGAAGCCGGTGCGGACGTCCCGCTGGTACGCCAGGAAGAACAGGCCCGCCTCCAGACGGCCGAGGCCGTCCGTGCCGTCGGTGAAGGAGTAGCCGCGGCGCAGGATCGTCGCCCCGTTGTTGCTGTCCGGGTGGGCGAGCCGGACGTGCGAGTCCGGCTTCATCGCCTTCAGGAACGGCTCGTCGTGCTCCTTGGCCTTGCCGACCGGAGCGCCCTCGCGCTTGTCGCGGCCGAAGATGTCCTCCTGCTCGGAGAGCGGAGTGCGGTCCCAGGTCTCGACGTTCATGCGGATGCGGCGGGCGACGAGGTACGAACCGCCGTCCATCCAGGCCGCGGCGCCCTCGGCGTCCTTGCCCGACACCCACACGTGCTTCGCGAGCCGCTCGGTGTCAGTGCCCGCGATGTTGCGGGTGCCGTCCTTGAAACCGAAGAGGTTGCGCGGGGTCTGGGCGTCCGGGGTCGTCGAGGACGTCTTGCCGAAGCCCAGCTGCGACCAGCGCACCGCGACCTTGCCGAAGCCGATCCGGGCGAGGTTGCGGATGGCGTGCACGGCGACCTGCGGGTCGTCCGCGCAGGCCTGCACGCAGATGTCGCCGCCGCTGCGCGCCGGATCCAGGTTGTCGCCCGGGAACTTGGGCAGGTCCACCAGGGCCCCGGGCCGCTTGTCCTTCAGCCCGAAGCGCCCGTCGAAGAGCGTGGGGCCGAAGCCGATCGTGAGGGTGAGGCGGGAGGGCTTGAGGCCCAGGGCCTCGCCCGTGTCGTCCGGCGGGGCCTCCGGCAGGCCGCCGTAGGCGCCCTCGCCGACCTCGGCGCCGGCCGTCATGCGCTCGGCGGCCCGCGTCCAGTCCTTGAGGAGCTGGATCAGCTCGTCGCGGTCCTTCGTCTTCACGTCGAAGGAGGCGAAGTGCAGCCGGTCCTGCACGGCGGTGGCGATGCCGGCCTGGTGCGGGCCGTGGAAGGGGACGGCCCCGCCGCTCTCGGCGACCGGGACGGTGGAGTCGCCGTCGCGGGTCAGGGCGACCGCGCCGCCGGCCGCGGCGGCACCGAGCGCGAGCCCGGCACCGCCCCAGCCGATGACCTTGCGACGGGAGGGCGCGGAGGCCTGCTCCGCGGCGGCCTGCTCCGTGGTGGTCTCGTCGGTCATGATGATGCCCCCTGTTACTTCACGACCGCGGCGGCGAGCTTGGAGAGCGGCTCGGCCAGCGCGTTGACGCCGTCGGAGAGCTCCTTGCGCTCGGCCTTGCCGACCTTGTCGTACGAGGTGAAGACGTAACCGCTCTTGTCCGTGCGGTACTTGTCGAGCAGCGTGTTCAGCGCGGCGAACTGCTTGTCGAGTTCGGCGACGAGCTTCGGGTCGTTCTTCGTGGCGACCGGCTTGAGCAGCTCGAAGGACTTCTGCGCGCCCTCGACGTTCGCCTTGAAGTCGACGAGGTCGGTGTGGGAGTAGCGCTCCTCCTCGCCGGTGACCTTGCCGGTGGCGACCTCGTCCAGGAGCTCCTTGGCGCCGTTGGCCATGGAGGTCGGGGTGATCTCGGCCTTGCCGACCCGCTTCTGCCAGTCGGCGAGGTCCTTGTCGAGGAGGTCGGCGAGCTGCTTCTCGCGGTCGCCGATCTTCTTGTCCTGCCAGAGCGCCTTCTCCAGGCGGTGCCAGCCGGTCCAGTCCTTCGCCGGGTCCTGGCCGTCCTCCAGGCCGTCCTCGCGGACGTCGACCTTGGGGTCGATGTCGCCGAAGGACTCGGCGACCGGCTCGGTGCGCTCCCAGCCGATGCGGGACTCGGCGTAGGCCTTCTTCGCGGCCTCGACGTCACCGGCGCGGACGGCGTCGGTGAAGACCTTGACCTTGGGGAGGGTCTCGTCGGCCTGCGCCTGGACGTACTGGCGGTAGGCGGCGACGGCGCCGTCCATCTCGGGGGAGCGCTTGGCGGCGGCCTTGCCGCCGGTGGCCTTGACCTGCTGGCGGATGCCGTCGCCCTTCATGCCGGGCTTGCAGGCGATGGCGTAGTCGCCGGCCTTGATCTCGGCGGTGATGGTGGCCTTGGTGCCGGGGCCGATGTTCTCGCGCTCGGTGACGATCCGGTCGTCCGGGAAGAGGACGTAGACCTCGGTGATCTTGGAGCCGCGGTTCTCGACGGCCAGCTTCACGTGCCCGGCCGGGAACTCCTTCTTCGAGACCTCGCAGGAGTCGTCCTTGGCGACGACGGTGATGGCGTCGTCGCCCGCCTTGGAGTCGCTTTTCTCGGCGCAGCCCGTGACGGCGGTCAGAGCGGCCGCGGTCGCGGCGGCGGTGACGACGGAGAGGCGGACGGCTCGCATGAGGACTCCAGGAACGCGGGGACGGACTGAGGCGGACCTAACTTAACCGAGGCTTACCTCAGCAATACCCGCGCGTCCAGTGATTCAGCTCTCAGGTCGGGCGTACCGGACACAGCGGGGTCACGGGGTCTCCATGGGGCCCTCATGGCTTGGTCAAGGGAGAGTCAAGGAAGGTGGATTGTCCCGGTTCCGGTTACGCCTCGGTAGGGCGGCGGGGAAACGGCGGAGCGCCCCTGTCCGCAGGTGACGGGTGGTTCAATTCAGTCATGAACACGACCGCCACTGACATCGACGTCCTCCGGGTCTTCTGTGCGGGCGACGGCCGGCACGGCAACCGTCTCGGGGTCGTGCGGGACGCCCGTACCCACCCCGACGAGTCCTCCCGGCAGGCGCTCGCCAAGGAACTCGGCTTCAGCGAGACCGTGTTCGTGGACGATCCGGAGCGCGGGATCGTCGACATCTACACGCCCGGCCTGCGGCTGCCGTTCGCCGGACACCCGCTCGTCGGTGCCGCCTGGCTGCTCGACCTGGAGGTCGTCCACCCGCCCGCCGGCGAGGTGTGGGTGCGCGGCGACGGCGAGTTCACCTGGATCGAGGCGCGCGCCGAGTGGGCACCGCCCCGCACCCTGCGCCGGTACGGCTCCGTCGCCGAGGTCGACGCCCTGGAGGTGCCCGAGCCGGGGGAGTGGATCTACGCCTGGGCCTGGGAGGAGGAGGCCGCCGGCCGGATCCGGGCGCGGGCGTTCCCCGGCCGGGGCGACGGCATCGACGAGGACGAGGCGACCGGCGCGGCCGCCCTGCTCCTCACGGCGGAACTGGGCCGGGCCCTGAACATCACGCAGGGCCGCGGCTCCCAGCTCCTCACCGCCCCCGGCCCCGACGGCGTCGTGGAACTGGGCGGCCGGGTCCTCCTGGAGGGAACGCTCACGCGCTGACCCGGAGGGAGGGCCTCACGCGCTGAGGGAGAGGGAGGGCCTCACGCGCTGAGGGAGTACTCCCCGCCCAGCTCCCGGAAGACGGCGGTGTTGAAGGCGAAGGCGCGCCTGCACTCGTCGACGATCCGCTGCTTCTCCAGGTCGTCGACGTCCACCCCGTCGAGCAGCTCCCGGTACCCCCGCTTGAACGCCGCCGGGTTGGGGATCTCCTCGAAGACGTAGAAGCGGACGCCGTCGCCCTTGCGGTCGAAGCCCCAGGTCCGCTCCGCCCTGTCGCGGATGATCTGACCGCCCGACAGGTCGCCCAGGTAACGCGTGTAGTGGTGGGCCACATAGCCGGCGGGCCAGTCGCGGGCGCACTCGGCGACCCGCTCCGCGTACGCGGCGGTGGCGGGCAGCGGGGAGACACCGGCGCGCCAGCCGGGGCCGCGCAGATGCGCGAGGTCCCGCTCCAGGGCGGCCGTGCGGAAGAGCTCGGGCCGCACGAAGGGCCCGGCGACCGGGTCCGCGCGGAGCGCCTCCGCGCCCTCCTCCAGGGCCCGGTACACGAACCAGAGCTGCTCGGTGTAGCGCGCGTACGCGTCGACGGCCAGCCGTCCGCCCAGCAGGTCGCCCATGAAGGACGAGGTCTCCGCCTCCGTGTGCTGCTCGTGCGAAGCCGTACGGATCAACGTGGAGAAGGGCGTGTCCAAGGCGTGCCTCCGAGACCGATGGGACGGGAACCAGTGACGAGCGTGCCTGGTTAGGCTTACCTAAGTCAACTGGTTCCCGACGTCCTGTCGGTAAAACGCTACCCGTTCGAGGGGTCAGGGCAACGTGAGGATTTCGGCCCCGTTCTCGGTCACCACGAGCGTGTGCTCGAACTGCGCCGTCCGCTTCCGGTCCTTGGTCACCACGGTCCAGCCGTCGTCCCACATGTCGTAGTCGTGGGTCCCGAGCGTCAGCATCGGCTCGATCGTGAACGTCATGCCGGTCTTGATCTCGGTGGTGTGGTGGGGCGAGTCGTAGTGCGGCACGATCAGGCCGGAGTGGAACGACGAGTTGATGCCGTGCCCGGTGAAGTCGCGCACGACCCCGTAGCCGAAGCGCTTGGCGTACGACTCGATGACCCGCCCGATGATGTTGATCTGGCGGCCCGGCTTCACCGCCTTGATGGCCCGGTTGAGGGACTCCCGGGTGCGCTCCACGAGCAGCCGCGACTCCTCGTCGACGTCGCCGCAGAGGTACGTGGCGTTGTTGTCGCCGTGGACGCCGTTGATGTACGCGGTGACGTCCAGGTTCACGATGTCGCCGTCCCGCAGGACGGTGGAGTCCGGGATGCCGTGGCAGATGACCTCGTTGATCGAGGCGCACAGCGACTTCGGGAAGCCGCGGTAGCCCAGCGTGGACGGGTAGGCGCCGTGGTCGCACATGTACTCGTGCGCGACCCGGTCGAGCTCGTCGGTGGTGACACCCGGGGCGATGTGCTTGGCGGCCTCCTCCATCGCCTGCGCGGCGATGCGGCCGGCGATCCGCATCCGCTCGATGGTGTCGGAATCCTGCACCTCGGGCCCGGTGTACGGGGCCGGGGCGGGCTTCCCGACGTACTCGGGGCGGCGGATGGAGCCCGGAACGGAGCGATGGGGGGAGAGCTCCCCCGGTACGAGAAGCGACTGGCCAGACATGCCAGCGAGTCTAACGACCGGGTCTGGGGCAGCATGGTCCCGAAGGAAGGAGCCGAAGACGATGGCCCTGTTCAAGAAGCGCACCACGGGCAAACCGGGCGAGTGGTACTACTGCCTGGAACACAAGAAGGTCGAGGAGGGCCCCGAGTGCCCGGCGAAGAACCGCTTCGGCCCGTACGCCAGCCGTGAGGAGGCCTCCCACGCCATGGAGACCGCCCGCGACCGGAACCTGGAGTGGGAGACCGACCCCCGCTGGCACGACGCCGCCGGGAAGGACCGCACGGAGGACGAGTAACACCTCCGAGGGAGCGGCCGGGACCCGTCAGACGGTTCCGGCCGCCTCCTCCCGCTGGGCCTTCCGGCGCAGCGAGTCCTCGTCCGTCGCGGAGTCGTACGCGAGGAGCTTCGGCAGCGCCAGGCAGAGCAGCCCCACCGAGGCCACGCACGCCACGCCACCCGTCCAGACGGCCGCCCGGGTGCCGGTCCAGCCGGCCATCGCGCCCGCCCGGACCTGACCCAGCTGCGGGCCCACGCTGTAGGAGAGCACCTCGATGCCGGCGAGCCGGCCGCGCAGCTCCTCCGGGATCGTCTGGTTCCAGATCGTGGCGCGCCCGAGCCCGCTCAGCATGTCGCCCGCGCCCGCCAGACCCAGGCAGAGCAGCACCAGCCACACGTTCCCGAACCAGCCGGCCGCCGCGATCGCCAGACCCCAGCCGGCCGCGCCGCCGGCCACGAGCAGCCCGTGCCGCCGCACCTTCGAGGTCCAGCCGCTGGTCAGGCCCAGGACCAGCGAGCCGACCGAACCCGCCGCGTACATCAGACCCAGCGACCAGTCCGCGTCCAGCTCGTCCGCGAGGAACGGGAAGATCGTGTTCGGGAAGGCGAAGAGCATCGCCGCCAGGTCGACCACGTACGTGCCGAGCAGGACCGGCCGCGACCAGGCGTACCGCGCGCCCTCCGCGATGCCCCGCAGCGAGGGCCTCTCCGCGTCGTGCGCGGCCGGCGCGGGGGAGAGCCGGCGGCACATCAGGACCGAGACCGTGAAACAGACGACCGTCACCCCGTACGCGGGCGCGTGACCCGCGTACGCCACCACCAGACCCGCGACCGCCGGACCCGCGATCGAGCCGATCTGCCAGCGCAGCGAGTTCAGCGCGGCCGCCGCCGTCTGCTGCTCGTGCGGCACGATCCGGGCGAGCAGCGAGTCGAGCGCCGGCCGCTGGAGCCCCGCGAGCGCCGACACCCCGGCCGCCACCACGTACAGCGGCCAGAGCATCGGCTCCGGGAGCAGCGCGTCGACCAGCAGGAGCACGGCGATCAGCCCGAGCCCCGCCTCCGTCCAGAGGATCACCTTCCGCCGGTCGACCGCGTCCGCGAGCGCCCCGCCGTACAGGCCGAACACCACCAGCGGCACCAGCTCGACCGCGCCCATCGCACCGACCGCCAGCGGCGAACCCGTCAGCTCCTTGATCTGCAGCGGCAGGGCGATCATGGCCGTAGCGCTGCCGAAGTAGGTGACGAGCCCCTGCACCCACAGGAGGCGGAAGTCGCGGGACGAACGCCAGGGCGCCGGATCGGGCAGCAGGGCGACGAGCCCGGCGAGGAGGGAAGTACGAGGGGAGGACACGAGGGGCCATGCTCCGTCCGCCGGACGACGGGGACAACCGAATTACGTCGGTACGGACCGGGGCCCACCGGCGGGGCCCGTCAGCCGGCGGCGGGTGGTACGGGCTCCGGCGGTCGGGCGGCGGGGCCCGTCAGCCGGTGGTGGGAGGTGCGGGCTCCGGTGGTTCGTCGGCGGGGTGCCAGCCGGTTGCGGTGGTACGGGCCCCGGCGGTCTACCAGCGGGTCGGGGGCGGGGCCGTCAGGCGGTCCGCGAGGGTCGAGAGCCGGTCCCGGAAGCGGCGGCGGCCGCCGCGCGGCGACGGCAGGCTGTTCTCCCCGGCCGCCGCGCTCACCAGGTGCTGCACCGTGTCCAGGTCCACCTCCGCCCCCTCCGCCACCGTCAGCGTCTCGTGCGCGAGCCCCCGGACCTCCTCGTCGCCCCCGTCCAGCGACAGCACCGTCGCCCCCGCCCGCCGGGCGTCGTGCACCCGCTGGAGCAGCCCCGCGTCCGGCCGCCCCGGCGCCACCATCAGCAGCGTCGCCCCGCGCCCCGCCGCCTCCAGCCGCCCGAGACCGACCGCGAGGTGCGCCGGCGCGCCCGGACGCACCCGGTGCCGCACGAGCGTCGGCGCCAGCTCCGGCAGCCCCGACCAGGCGGACTCGTCGACCAGGTGCGCCGCCAGGTGCCACGGCTCGTATTCCTCCGTGCCCACCAGGAGCAGCCCGCCCCGGTGCGGCACCACCGACGACCGGAGCGCGCCCGCGAACCGGCGGGCCGCCGCCGGCCACTCCGTCCCGGCGAGCACTTCCCGCAGCAACGCGACCCGTACGGCATCCATGGGCCCGCATCCTGCCCCAGCCGGGTCCCGCGCGCGGCCCGGTCGCGGCGGTTCCACCCGTACGGGAGGGACCCCACGAGCCCGACCGGTCGGTAATGTCGGGGCCATGACTACGACTGACAGCAAGCCCGCCCCCAAGGACCCGTGGGACCTCCCCGACGTCTCCGGTCTCGTCGTCGGCGTCCTCGGCGGCACCGGCGACCAGGGCCGCGGTCTCGCCTACCGGCTCGCCAAGGCCGGCCAGAAGGTGATCATCGGCTCCCGCGCCGCCGAGCGCGCGCGGGACGTGGCGGCGGAGATCGGCCACGGCGTCGAGGGCGCCGACAACGCCGAGACCGCCCGCCGCAGCGACGTCGTCATCGTCGCCGTGCCGTGGGACGGCCACGCCAAGACCCTGGAGTCGCTGCGCGAGGAGCTCCGCGGCAAGCTCGTCGTGGACTGCGTCAACCCCCTCGGCTTCGACAAGAAGGGCGCCTACGCCCTCAAGCCCGAGGAGGGCTCCGCCGCCGAGCAGGCCGCCGCACTCCTCCCGGACTCCCGGGTCGCCGCCGCCTTCCACCACCTCTCCGCCGTCCTCCTCAAGGACACCTCCATCGAGGAGATCGACACGGACGTCATGGTCCTCGGCGAGGAGCGCGCCGACGTCGAGATCGTCCAGGCCCTCGCCGGCCGCATCGCCGGCATGCGCGGAGTCTTCGCCGGACGGCTGCGGAACGCCCACCAGGTCGAGTCGCTCGTCGCCAACCTGATCTCCGTCAACCGCCGCTACAAGGCCCACGCGGGGCTGCGGGTCACCGACGTCTAGGGCCCGGTCCGGAAGACAGGCCCTGAGCCGGAGAACGGACCCTTCGGGGCATGGGGGACACTGGACGGGCACCATCAGCCGTACCCGCCCGACAGGAGCCGACCCCATGCCCCGCCTCGCCCTCTACGCCCTCGTGGTCTGCGCCCTGGCCGTCGCCGCGGCCGTCGTCTCCTTCGTCCAGGGCAGCTTCCTCGGCATTGTCTGGGTCCTCCTCGCCGGCCTCTCCTCCAACATGGCCTGGTACTACCTCCGCCGCGCGAAGGCCGAGAAGGCCGCGGCGGCCCAGGCCTGACCGAGCCCCGGGCGCACCGCCCGGCGAGGTCGGGGGCTACGGCAGGTCCGGCAGCCAGTTGCCGTGGAAGCCGTGCGGGACCCGGGCCGGCAGGTGGATCGTGGCCACCGGTCCGGCCGCGAGGTCGTCGGCGTCGAGGACGGCCAGGTCGCTGCGGCCGGTGCCGGCGTCGTGGACGTACGTCATGAGCCAGCCGGCGGGGGACCCGTCGGCGGCCGGGGCGAACGCGGCCTCACCGGGCGTGCGGGCCGGCCCGAAGTCGTGGGTGACGGAGGACCCCGCGTCCAGGTCGTAGCGCACCAGCGAGTTCCCGCAGGTCACGTGTCCGTGCGCCGCCCGTAGCCCGGCCAGCCGGTCGTCCGTCCGCGGGAACTCGCCCGGGCGGTCGTCGCACTGCTCCTCCCGGACGGTCCCCGTGACGGGGTCGACCGTCCACTTCCACAGCACGGCCTCCCGGTCCCGGTCGACCGTCCCGTCCGCGGCGCGCCGCCACAGCTCGGGGTAGCGCATGACGTGGACGACGACCGTCCCGTCCGCCGCGTCGTACGCGTTGAGCACGTGGAACACGTAGCAGGGGTCGACGGTGAACCAGCGCACCCGCCCGTACGGGTCGTCGCGGCGCAGCACGCCGAGCCGGGCCCCGTACCCGTCGTCCCAGCGGTACGGCATCGTGCCGGTGCCGGCGAGGCCGAGGTCGAGGACCACCGGCAGGTCCAGGAAGACGACGTGCCCGGCGGTGAGGCCGAAGTCGTGCATCATCGTCGGCCCCGGCACCTCCACCGGCCGGCTGACCGTCAGCTCGCCGGAGGCGTCGGCCCGGTGGTAGGTGAGGTACGGGGCCTCCGCGATCCCGTAGCCGAAGAAGTGCAGCTCCCCGGTGAGGGGGCAGGTCTTGGGGTGTGCGGTCATCGCGGTCGTCAGCCGGCCGCCGAAGTCGTACGGGCCGACGGTGTCGAGCGCGGGGGTGAGCTCGTGGGGCAGGGCCGTCTCGACGAGGGCGAGGGTGCGGCCGGCGTGCCGGACGACGTGGGTGTTGGCCGGCCCCGCGGTGAGGTCCCGCCGGCCCCGCTCGTCGTACATCCGGGCCCCGTCGGTGAAGGTGGCCGTGCGGACCCAGCGGTTGCGGTACGAGACGGCCCGGCCGCCCTCCAGTCGTACGCCGTGGACCATGCCGTCGCCGAAGAACCAGTGGCCGGAGGCGGTGTCGGCCGGGTTCGGCCCGTTGCGCAGGTACCAGCCGGTCAGCTCCTCGGGGATCCGCCCGGTGACGGGCAGCTCGTGCGCGGTCAGCTCCTCCGTGACCGGGGCGTAGTTGCCGGAGAGGTGGCGGGGGGTGGTGGAGGAGCTCATCGGGCACCGGCCTCGGCCCGGAGGGAGGCGACGTGGCGGGAGGTGAACAGCATCGGGACGGCGAACCCGGCCACCTGGACGGCCGTGGCGGCCGTCGAGTGGCCCTGGCCGGCCCGGGCGAGGAGCGCGAGCGCGCCGGCGGTCAGTGCGAAGGCGGCCGTCCAGACGGCGGTGATGACGGTGTTGGCCCGCACGAAGGGGCGCAGCCCCCAGACCTCGCGCGGCGTGGTGCGCTTGGCGACGCCCAGGGTGAAGGGCTTGCGGACGAGCAGCGAGACCGCGGCGACCAGGGCCAGGGTGGCCGAGGACAGGGCCGCCGAGTAGCCGTGCACGGCCGATCGCGGGTCGGCGAAGGCGATGCACGCCAGGGCCGCGAAGAAGACCGCCGAGCCGGTCTCGATGACCAGCGCGTCGAACCCGGCCCCCGCGCGGCGCTGCTGCACGGTCACCGCGACGGCGGCCACCAGGGCGGCGAGCGCGCCCCACTGCCACTGGGCGGACGGGATCACCGCGAAGACGATCCACGGAAGGAAGGTGCGCACGTACGCCATCGAAGGCCCCCGGTTGCTGTTCGCTGCTCTGACGTTCCTGTTCTGACATGTCGAAGCTAGACGTTCCAGAAGTGACATGTCAAGGATGGAATGTAGAGTGACGTCCATGAGCCTTCGACACGCCCTCCTGGGGCTTCTCTCCGAGCGCCCCGCCAGCGGCTACGACCTGCTGAAACGCTTCGAGACCTCGCTGGCCAACGTCTGGCCCGCCACCCAGAGCCAGATGTACGGCGAGCTGTCCAAGCTCGCCGCCGCCGGGCTGATCAGCGTCTCGGCGGAAGGTCCGCGCGGCCGCAAGGAGTACACCCTCACGGACGAGGGACTGGCCGAGCTGCGCCACTGGCTGACGGAGACCGAGCCGCAGCGCAACCCCCGCAGCGACACCCTGCTGAGGGTCTTCTTCCTCGGCGTGCTGACGCGGGAGCAGGCGAGCGGCTACCTCGCCGGGCTGATGGACATGTCCGACCGGGAGGTCGAAGCCCTGCGGGAGCTGGAGCGGTCGATCGACTGGGGCGACGACCAGCTCTCGGTGTACGGCCGAATCGCCCTGGAGTACGGGCTCCGCTTCAACGAGATGAAGCGCGAGTGGGCCCGCTGGGCGGCCACCCAGCTCCGCTAGGGCCTGCCGTCACGTTCGCGACGGCGTGAAGGCCGGGAGGAAGCCGCGATCCGGGCCGGAGGACGCCAGAGAGCGGCCGCCGCCTCGGCCGCGTACGAGCGGGCCGCTCAGCTCACGGCCGACCCGGCCCGCCGTACCCGGCTGCTGGCCGCCGCGGCCTTCACCTCGGCGGAGGCGTGCCAGTTCGCCCGGACAGCCGCGCTGGCCGACCGGATCGACGCGCTCGCCCTGGACCCGGCGACGTTCACCGACCTGGCCAGGGTCCGCGCCATCGTCGAACTGGACCAAGGGTCGCCGCGCCGGGCCGCTCGCATCCTCCTGGAGTGCGCGGACCGGATCCGCTCCTTCCCCGAGCGCGCCGCCGACCTGGACGCAGTGCTGTCCGAGGCGCTCCAGGCGGCGCAGTCCGTGGGTTCAGCGGATCTGATCACCGAGACGGAGACCCGGAGGGCCGCCCTGCCCGACGGCGCGGCGCCCGGAGCCGGATTCGCCGAGCGGATCACAGCCGGCCGTCACGCCTGGTTGCTCGCCGATCACGTCGCCGCGCACCGGGAGGCCACCGCCTGCGTCCGCGACTGCCGGGAGCAGGACGTCCTCGGCTGGCTGCCGGCCTCCTTGCACCTGCTCGCCGAGGCGGAGTTCGCCCTGAGCCGGTACCGGGAGGCCGGTGCGGCGGCCGAGGAAGGGCTCGCCATCGCCGAGGAGTTCGGCCGCAACCACCGGGCCACGTATCTGCGCGCGACCCTGGCGACGCTCGCCGCCGTACTCGGCGAGGAGGAACGCTGCACCGCGCTGAGCACCGCAGCCCTGGAGTACGCCGACGCGCACGGCATCGGCTTCGCGGCCGCACAGGCCGACCGGGCGCTCGGCCTGCTCGCCCTCGGCCTCGGCAGGGCCGAGGACGCGCTCGCCCGGTTGGAGTCCGCCGATGCGCGCGTCGACCATCCCGGCCTGTCGGCTCACCTGCTGCCCGACCTCGTCGAAGCCGCGGTACGCGCCGGCTTTCCGGACCGGACAGCCGAACCGATGACACGGCTGGCGGCCTGGGCCGCGGCCGCAGGACAACCGCCGGCCACCGCCCTGCTCCACCGCTGCGGGGCGCTGACCAGAGCGGGCAACAGCCCTGCCGAGACCCAGGCCGTGGCCGAACACTTCGCGGCCGCCCTGCGCGCCCACGCGGAGGATCCGGTCCAACCGTTCGAACGGGCACGCACCGACCTGCTGTACGGAGAATGGCTCCGCCGCGAACGCCGCCGCACGGACGCCCGCCGCCACCTGCACGCCGCGCTGGAGACGTTCGAGGCGCTGGGCGCCCTCTCCTGGGCATCCCGCGCCCGCGTCGAACTCCAGGCGATCGGCGAACCCCTGAGCCCGCTCGTGACCGCGCGCTCCCCGCTCGCCCGGCTCAGCCCGCAGGAGCGGGAGGTCGTACGCCTCGCCGCCGAGGGCGCCACCAACCGCGAGATCGCCGCCCACCTCTTCCTGAGCCCCCGCACCGTCGGCCACCACCTCTACCGCGCCTTCCCCAAACTCGGCATCGCCTCCCGCACCGAACTACCCGCCCTCCTTGAGGAGGGCGGTGGGGAGGAACCCGAACGGCCGACGGCTTCCGGGGCCGGGGGATAGCCCCCTTCGGCCCCGGTACGCCGGCCCTGCGCCTGTCGACGGCCGTTTCCGCTCCGGCCGGGGCCGACGTGCTACTGGGCCCGGCAGAACTCCGGGGCCTCCTCCCAGAACCGGAACAGCTGCGAGCCGCAGTACCGGCTCGGCTCCGGCACCCCGAGGGTCCGCATCAGGGCGTCGATCGCGTCGAAGAAGGCGGCGTTGACCGCCGGCACGAACAGCAGCGCGATCACGATGAAGAAGCCGTACGGCGCGTACGGCTCGATCTGCCGCTTCACCTTGTACGACAGCCAGGGCTCCACCACGCCGTAGCCGTCGAGCCCCGGCACCGGCAGGAGGTTCAGGAGCGCGGCCGTCACCTGGAGGAACGCCAGGAACGCCAGCGCGTACTGGAACGCGACGGGCACGCCGTCGAGCGCGCCCAGCCAGAACGGCGCCGTGCAGACGAGCGCGAAGAGCACATTGGCCAGGGGGCCCGCCGCCGAGATCAGGCTGTGCTTCCAGCGGCCCCTGATCCGGCCCTGCTCGATGAAGACCGCGCCGCCCGGCAGACCGATCCCGCCCATGATCACGAACAGCACCGGCAGGACGACGCTCAGCACGGCGTGCGTGTACGCGAGCGGATTCAGGGTCAGATAGCCCTTCGCGCCCACCGTGATGTCCCCGCCGTGCAGGGCCGTCCGGGCATGCGCGTACTCGTGCAGACAGAGCGACACGACCCACGCCGAGGTCACGAAGAGGAACACCGCGAGGCCGGGCGAGGCGGCGAAACCCGTCCACACCGCCCACCCGGTGACGGCCATGACGGCGAGGATCGCCAGGAAGACGGGGCTGATCCGCCGCTCGTGGTGCCGGGTGGTGGCCGTGGTCATCGCGGGGGCTCCCAGGGGACGAAGGACTACTGCCGGGGAAACGTACCGGTCCCCGAGGGGAGTTCCACCCCCGCTGCCGGGCTTCGCCCGTGCGGCGGGTGGTCCCGGCGGGGAGTCGTGCGGCGGTCTCGCGGAGAATGGGGCCCGTGCGTTACTCCGTCCTCGGCCCGACCCTCGCCCGCACCCCCGACGGCACCGACGTGCCCGTCGGCGGCCCCCGGGTCCGTGCGCTGCTCACCGTCCTCGCCCTGCGGGCCGGCCGGATCGTTCCCGTGCCCGACCTCGTCGACGAGGTGTGGCACGGTGACGAGCCGCCCGCCGACGCGCCCGCCGCACTCCAGGCCCTCGTGGGGCGGCTCCGCAGGGCCCTCGGCCGGGACCGGGTGGTCTCCGCCGAGGGCGGCTACCGGCTGGACGCCCGGCCCGAGGACGTGGACGTCCGCCGCTTCGAGCGCCTCGCCGCCGAGGGCCTGGCCGCGCTCGGCGCGGCCGATCCCGCACGCGCCGCCGCCCTCCTCGACGAGGCCCTCGGGCTCTGGCGCGGGCCGGCCTTCGCCGACCTGCCGGACCGGGAGGCGGAGGCCGCCCGCTGGGAGGCCCGTCGGCTCGACGCCCGCCGGGCGAGGCTCGACGCCGCCCTCGTGCTCGGCGGCGCCGCGGCCGCCCTTCCCGAACTCACCGCCCTCTGCGCCGCCCACCCCCTGGACGAACCCCTCCAGGCCCTCCGGATCCGCGCCCTGCGGGACACCGGCCGGGCGGCCGAGGCCCTCGCCGCGTACGAGTCGGTCCGCCGGGCCCTCGCCACCCGCCTGGGCACGGACCCGTCACCCGCCCTGCGGGCCCTGCACGCCGAGCTGCTGGCCCCGGAGCCCCCGCGTGCTCCCCTCCGGGGCAACCTGCGCGCCCGGCTCACCAGTTTCGTCGGCCGCGACGAGGAGATCGCCCTCGTGCGGGACGACCTGCGCGGCGCACGGCTCGTGACGCTGCTCGGGCCCGGAGGCGCCGGGAAGACCCGGCTCTCGCAGGAGGCGGCCGAGCGGGGGACCGAGGACTGGCCGGACGGCGCCTGGGTGGCGGAGCTCGCTCCCGTACGGGATCCCGAGGCCGTGCCCGAGGCGGTCCTCGCGGCCGTCGGCGCCCGCGAGACCGTGCTCCGCGGCGCCGGGGCCGAGGAGCTACGGGGCGGCGGCGACCCGCTCGCCCGGCTCGTCGAGCACTGCGCCGGGCGCCGGATGCTGCTCCTCCTCGACAACTGCGAGCACCTCGTCGGCGCGGCCGCCGAACTGGCCGAGACGCTGCTCGCGCGCTGCCCCGAGCTCCGGGTGCTCGCGACGAGCCGGGAGCCGCTGGGCGTCCCGGGGGAGACGCTCCGCCCCCTCGGCCCGCTGCCGACCGGGATGGCCCTGCGGCTCCTCGGCGAGCGCGGCGCCGCGGTCCGTCCGGGGTTCCGCGTCGAGGACGACCCGGTCGCCGCGGGCGAGGTCGTGCGGCGCCTCGACGGTCTGCCGCTGGCCATCGAACTGGCGGCGGCCCGACTGCGGATGCTGACCCTGCGCCAGATCGCGGACCGGCTCGACGACCGCTTCCGGCTGCTGACGTCGGGCGCGCGGACGGTGCTGCCCCGGCAGCAGACCCTGCGGGCGGTCGTCGACTGGTCCTGGGACCTCCTGGACGGGGCCGAACGGGCCGTCCTGCGCCGGCTCTCGGTCTTCACGGGCGGCTGCGACCTGGAGGCGGCGGAGGCCGTCTGCGCGGGCGAGCCGCACGCCGCCGAGCCGGGCCCGGCCGAGCCGCGCGCCGCCGAGCCGTCCGTACACGAGCCCCGCCCGGCCGAGCCGTGCGCCGCCGAGCCGTCCGTACATGAGCCCCAAGCCTCCGAGCCCCAAGCCCCCGAGCCCCACGCCGTCAAACCCCACGCCGTCGAGCAGTCGGCACCCGTCCTCGATCTCCTCGGTGCCCTCGTCGACAAGTCGCTCGTCGTCGCCGTGCCCGGTGAGGCCGGCATGCGGTTCCGGCTCCTGGAGACCGTCGCCGAGTACGCCGGGGAGCGGCTCGACGAGGCGGGGGAGCGGGCCGGCACCGAGCGCCGGCACCTCACGTACTACCGCGAACTCGCCCGCCGCACCGACCCCGAGCTGCGCGGTTCCGGGCAGGCCGGGGCCATCGCCCGCTTCAACACCGAGTACGGGAACATCCGTACCGCCCTGCGCCGGGCCGTCGACGCCCGGGAGGAGGACGAGGCGCTGGTCCTCGTCCACTCCCTGCTCTGGTACTGGCAGATGCGCGACCTGCGCGCCGACGCCCTGCACTGGGCGGAGTCCGTCGCCGCGCTCGGCCCCGACCCGTTCGGGACGCCCGCCGCCCCCGTCGTACCGCTGCACGAGCCGTGCACCGCCACGCCTCCGCCGCTCTCCGAGGAGCAGCGCTGGGAGGCCCGGCGCGGGGTGCGGCTGATCGAGCTGATCAACATGGACTACGAGACCGGCCGCTGGATGACGCCCGCCGGCGTCGAAAGGCTGCGGCGGATCAACGCGATCTACCCGCCGGGGCTCCCGCAGACCTGCCGGCTGCCCGGCTCCTTCACGGTCTTCGCGGTCCTCCTCCTGGGCGAACCGGGCCGCATGGGCGAGGCCCTGGAGGCGCACGTCGACGCCTGCCGCCGGCACGGCGACGAGTGGGAGCTCGCCCACGCCCTCCAGTTGCGCGCCAACATGCTGGCCAACCGGGGCGACCTGGCCGAGCGGGCGAGCGCCGACGCGGAGGAGAGCCTGGAGATCTTCGTCCGCCTCGGGGACGCCTGGGGCGCGGCCGAGGCGCTGTCCTCGCGCGCCGAGGCCCGGGAGCGGCGGCTCGAGTTCGAGGGCGCGGCCCGGGACTTCGCCGACGCCATCGCGTACGCGGAGCGGATCGGCGCCCAGTCCCAGATGGCCCTGCTGCGCGCCCGCTACGCCGACATGCTGATCGAAACCGGCCGCGGCGAGGAGGCGGAGCGGATCCTGCGCCAGGTGGTGGAGGGCGAGCACGGGCGCGGCCACGAGCCGATGCTGGCCGGGCGGATCTTCCTGGGGCTGCTGCTCGGCCGGACCGGCCGGACGGCCGAGGCCCGCGAGCAACTGGAGCGGCTGCTCGACGAGTTCCGTTCCGACAGCGTCTTCAGCTCCGAGACGTTCTCCATCTTCGAGGGCTTCGCGCTCGGCAGCCTGGCCTGGGTGAACAACCTCGAGGAGCGGTACGAGACGGCGTTCGAGCTGTCCCGGCGGGCGTACGAGCGCTCCCTCGGCGGCCTGTCGCTGATGGTCGCCCCGCAGATGCCGGCGATCCACCTGGTCACCGTGGCCTGGGCGCTCGCCGGGCTCGGTGCCCGTACCGCCGGGGTCGCCCGTACCGCCGCGGTGCTGCTCGGCGGGTACGAGGGGCTGCTGCCGCCGGGACACCTGGCGCCGCCGATGGAGCGGGAGAACCTGGCGCGGGCGACGGAGCTGTGCCGGTCCGTCCTCGGGGACGCGGAGTTCGAGGCGGCGTACGCGGAGGGCGACGGCCTCTCCAAGGAGGAGGCCGCCGCCCTGCTCGGTCGCGCCGCCGACGCGATCAGTGAGCGCGCCGAGTCATGATCCCCCGGTCGGGACTCAGGTCTTCTTGCGGAACTTGGCGACCGCGAGCGGTGCCGTCACGAGGGTGATCAGCGCCGCCCAGCCGAGGACCATCCCCACCGAGTGGGCGACCGGGCCGCCGTTGATCAGGTTGCGGGCGGCGTCGGCGAGGTTGGACAGCGGGTTGTAGTCGGTGAAGGACTTCAGCCAGCCGGGCATCGAGGTCGGCGGGGCGAAGATCGACGAGCCGAACTGCAGCGGCATCAGGACCAGCATCGCCACGCCCTGGACGGCCTGGGCCGTCTTCATGGTGAGGCCGAGCAGGATGAAGATCCACATGAGGGAGGCTCCGAAGGCCATCGAGAGGCCGATGGCGGCGAAGAGGTGGAGGACCGAGGTGTGGATCTCCAGGCCGAGCAGGAAGCCCATGCCGAGCAGGATCGAGGTGGCGATGAGCATCCGGCCCGCCTCGACGACGATCTTCGCGACGAGGACCGAGGACCGGGCGATCGGCATCGTCCGGAACCGGTCCATGACCCCCTTCTTGAAGTCGTCGTTGATGCCGACTCCGACGGCCATGGCGATGTTCATGCCCATCATCGCCATCAGGCCGGGCGTCACGTAGTTCACGTACGCGTCGTTGTTGCCCTTGCCGGCGATGGCGCCGCCGAACACGTACACGAAGAGCAGGATGAAGATGATCGGCATCAGGACGGCGTCGAACATCGACTCCGGATCCTGCTTGATCTGGAGGGCGTTGCGGCGGACCAGGGCGCCGATGTGGCGGAGGTTGGCCCGCAGGCCGATCCGGCCCTCCGCGACGGGCGCGGGGCGTGCCGAGGCCGGCCCGGGGTTCCGGGTGACGGCGGGGGACTTGGTGACAGTGGTCGTGCTCACGCGGCGACCTCCTCGGGAATCGCGTCGGAAAGCTCGGAGTCGGCGGTCTTCTGACCGGTGATCGCGAGGAACACCTCGTCCAGGCTGGGCAGATGGGTGCCGATGTGGGCGATGCCGAAGCCGCGCGCGCCGAGCAGGCCCACGACGGCGGTCAGCTGCTCGTCGGCGAGGATCGGCACGTACAGCACGCCCTCGTCGGGCACGACGGTCGAGCCGGCGACCCCGTCGAGGCCGGTCTCGCGGAGCGCGGCGGCCATCTCGGACAGCCGGCCGGGGTCCGTGGGGCGGACCTTCAGGGTCCGGCCGCCGACCTTGGCCTTGAGCTCGTCGACCCCGCCCTTGGCGATGACCTTGCCCCGGTCGATGACGGTCAGCTCGCTCGCGAGCTGCTCCGCCTCCTCCATGTACTGGGTGGTGAGGAGGACGGTCACGCCCTCGGAGACCATGCGCTGCACCTCGTCCCACACCTCGTTGCGGGTGCGGGGGTCGAGGCCGGTGGTCGGCTCGTCCAGGTAGAGGACGGCGGGCTGTCCGATCATCGAGGCGGCGAGGTCGAGGCGGCGCCGCATGCCGCCGGAGTAGTTCATGGCCGGGCGCTTGGCGGCCTCGGTGAGGGAGAAGCGCTCCAGCATCTCGTCGGCGCGGCGGCGGGCGTCGGCGCGGGAGAGGTCGAGCAGCCGCCCGATCATGTAGAGGTTCTCCCAGCCGGACAGCTTCTCGTCGACCGAGGCGTACTGGCCGGTGAGGCCGATGGTGCGGCGCAGCTGGCGGGGGTGCTTCACCACGTCGTAGCCGGCGACGGTGGCGGTCCCGGCGTCCGGGACGAGGAGGGTGGACAGGCAGCGGACGAGGGTGGTCTTCCCGGCGCCGTTGGGGCCGAGGACCCCGAGGACCGTGCCCTCCCGGACGTCCAGGTCGACCCCGTCGAGGGCCTTCGTCGCGCCGAAGTGCTTCACGAGGCCCCGGACCTCGACGGCGTTGGTGTGTGATCGCGTCATGTCCACCATGGAACAGGGGGCCACCGACAATCCCCCGACAGGCGACCGACAGCCCGCCGATGGGGGATGTCGGCGGGCTGTCGGGTGGTGCCGCAGTGGCTGTCGGTCAGCCGGTTCCGGCTAGTGGAACGTGTGCTCCTCGGCGGGGAACGCCCCGCCGCCGACGTCCTCGGCGAAGGCGCGGGCGGCGTCGCCGAGCGTCTCGCGGAGGTTGGCGTACTGCTTGGTGAAGCGCGGCACCTTGCCGCCGGTCAGGCCGGCCATGTCGGTCCAGACGAGGACCTGGGCGTCGGTGCCGGCGCCGGCACCGATGCCGATGGTCGGGATGTGCAGGGAGCGGGTGACCTCGGCGGCCAGTTCGGCCGGGACGAGCTCCAGGACGACGGCGAAGGCGCCCGCGTCCTGCGCCGCCTTGGCGTCGCTGAGGAGCCGGTGGGCGGCCTCGTCGGAGCGGCCCTGCACCCGGTAGCCCATGGTGTTGACGGACTGCGGGGTGAGTCCCAGGTGGGACATGACGGGGATGCCGGCCTGGACGAGCAGCTCGGTCTGCGGCAGCGAGCGCTCGCCGCCCTCCAGCTTGATCGCCCCGACGCCCGCGTCCTTGACGAGGCGGGTGGCGTTGCGCAGGGCCTGGACGGGCCCTTCCTGGTACGAGCCGAAGGGCAGGTCGCCGACGACGAGGGCGCGCTTGGTGCCCCGGACGACGGCGGCGGACAGGAACGTCATCTCGTCCATCGTGACAGGCACGGTGGTGTCGTAGCCGAGGTGACAGTTGCCCATCGAGTCGCCGACGAGGATCACGGGGATGCCGGCCTCGTCGAAGACCGACGCGGTCATCGCGTCGTAGGCGGTGAGCATGGGCCACTTCTCGCCGCGGACCTTGGCGGCGGCGATGTCGTGGACGGTGATGCGGCGCGTGCCCTTCCCCCCGTACAGCGCCTTGCTGCTGTCGGCGGGCGGTTTCTGGGCAGCCTGAAGCGTCATGGTGAACGGCTCCTCTTGTCATCTCGAGGCGCCCTGTGGCGTCCCCGGACCACGTCCATGGTGGCACTTCGCCGGGCGGGCGGGGAAGTGGGCCGGAGTGGCGCTGTTCACACCGCCGCAACGTAAAGACTTTCTCTGGATTTTCGATACGAGACGGTCTCGTATCGAAATCGATCTAGGGTGGTGGCCATGTCACAGCAGTCCACCGCACCCGTCACGCCCGCCGGGCCCCGCGTCCCCGAGGCCGTCCACCGGCGCCGCTGGGCCGTCCTCGGCGTCCTCATGCTCAGCCTGCTGATCGTCGTCCTCGACAACTCGATCCTGAACGTCGCGGTCAAGACGATCGCGGCCCCCGCGCCCACCGGCATCGGCGCCACCCAGAGCGAGCTGGAGTGGTCCATCAACTCCTACACGCTGGTCTTCGCCGGACTCCTCTTCACCTCCGGCCTGCTCGGCGACCGCCTCGGCCGCAAGAAGGTGCTGCTCTTCGGCATCACCGTCTTCGGCATCGGCTCCGCCCTCGCCGCGCTCTCCGGCTCCCCGGGCGAACTCATCGCCTACCGGGCCGTCATGGGCCTCGGCGCCGCGTTCGTGATGCCCGCGACGCTCGCCGTCCTCATGAACGTCTTCGAGCGCGACGAGCAGCCCAAGGCCATCGGCATCTGGGCCGGCAGCGTCGGCCTCGCCATCGCCATCGGCCCCATCACCGGCGGCATCCTCCTCGAACACTTCTGGTGGGGATCGATCTTCCTCGTCAACGTGCCCGTGGTGCTCCTCGCCCTCGCCCTGATGCTGTGGCTCGTGCCCGACTCCCGGGACCCCGAGCCCGGCCGCATCGACATACCCGGCGTGCTGCTCTCCGTCGTCGGACTCGTCCTGCTCGTGTACGGGATCATCCGCGGCGGCGAGCTGGCGAGCTTCACCGACGTGACCGTCCTCGCCCCCGTCCTCGGCGGCCTCGCGGTCCTCGTCGTCTTCGTCCTCCACGAGCGGCGCAGCGACCACCCGGCCCTCGACATGTCGTACTTCAGGAAGCCCGCGTTCTCGGCGGCCGTCGCCGCGATCGCGCTCGTCTTCTTCGCCCTCATGGGCGTGACCTTCTTCTCCGCCTTCTACCTGCAGAGCGTGCGCGGCTACACCGCGCTGGAGTCCGGGCTGCTCATCCTGCCGCTCGCCGTCGCGCAGATGGTCTTCGCGCCCCGGGCCCGGCTCGTCGTCGAACGCTTCGGCGCCCGGGCCGTCTGCACCGGCGGCATGCTGCTCGTCGCCGCCGGCCTGGCCGCCTTCGCCTTCTTCGAGGCCGACACCCCCGTCTGGGTCCTGGAGGTCGTCTTCTTCCTGCAGGGCGCGGGCATGGCGCACATCATGCCGCCGGTCACGGTCTCGATCATGCAGGCGCTGCCCCGCGAGAAGGCGGGCTCCGGCTCCGCCGTCAACAACACCTTCCGGCAGGTCGGCGGCGCGCTGGGCGTGGCCGTCCTCGGCTCGGTGCTCTCCTCCGCGTACCGGGGCGAGATCGAGGGGCACCTGGGCGGCGTCCCGGCGGCCCTGCGCGACACGGCGGGCGAGTCCATCGAGGCCACGCTCGCGGTCGCGGCGAAGCTCGGCCCGGCGGGCGAGGCCCTGGTCGGCCCCGCGTACACGGCCTTCCTGGACGCCATGCACGTCACGGCGATCGCCTCGGCCGCGATCGGCCTGACCGGCGCGGTGGTCGTCGCCGTCTTCCTCCCGGGCCGGGCGCCGGCCGGGGGCGGCGGGGCGGGGGCGGGCGCGGATGCCGGTGCGGCTGAGACGCCGGCCCCGACCGCGACCTCGGCCGGCTAGCCCCGACCCGGTACCCCGCCCGTGTGGGGCCCGCGCCCTTGCCGGGCGGTGCCCCCCGCCACCCGCCGTGTGGGCAATCGTCCCGCTGGGGCGGGACGGGTGGGCACACGGGACGGCGCGCTGAGCGGCGCCTCCGCGTTCCGGGCCTTGACCCGCACCCCAGCGGCGGCGCACAACCCGGTGCGGGTCAGGGCGCGGGAGCCTCGGGCACCGGCAAG
>NZ_JBEXSZ010000059.1:0-45072 GCF_040613865.1 Streptomyces sp. NPDC006197
AAGAACGGGTAACTCCCGTGCGACCCCTTGAGTTACGTCTCTGTTAGCGCTCACAATGTGTCGCATTCGGCAGCCCGCCGCTCGTCGGGGCCGACGCTTCGCCCTGCCCCATCCGGCTCAACCACCCCTGCGCGACCACGCCTTCACCGGGCCCATCACCTTCAGGGCCCCGCCTGGCACGACGCACGTCCCGAGAGGAACCACGACATGGCCCACAGAGCCCTCCGCATCATCGCCGCCGCCGCCCTGGCCGGCAGTGTGCTGACCGCCTGCACCACCGAGCCCGCGGCCACCGGCGGCGCCGGCAAGGGCTCCTCCGACGGCAAGCTGGTGCTCGGGTTCGCCCAGGTGGGAGCCGAGAGCGGCTGGCGCACCGCCAACACCAAGTCCGTACGCGAGGCGGCCGAGAAGGCCGGCATCACGCTGAAGTTCTCCGACGCGCAGCAGAAGCAGGAGAACCAGATCAAGGCGATCCGCACCTTCATCCAGCAGAAGGTGGACGTCATCGCCTTCTCGCCGGTGGTGGAGTCCGGCTGGGACACCGTCCTGAAGGAGGCCAAGAACGCCGGCATCCCCGTGATCCTCACCGACCGCGCGGTCGACTCGCAGGACACCTCCCTCTACCGGACCTTCCTCGGCTCCGACTTCGTCAAGGAGGGACAGGAGGCCGGCAAGTGGCTCGTGAAGGAGTACGAGGGCACCTCCGCCCCCGTCAACCTCGTCGAACTCCAGGGCACCACCGGCTCCGCACCCGCCAACGACCGCAAGGCGGGCTTCGCCGACGTCATCAAGGGCGACCCCAAGTTCAAGGTCGTCGCCTCCCAGACCGGGGACTTCACCCGCGCCAAGGGCAAGGAGGTCATGCAGGCCTTCCTCAAGTCCCACGAGGACATCGACGTCCTGTACGCCCACAACGACGACATGGCCCTGGGCGCCATCCAGGCCATCGAGGAGGCGGGCAAGAAGCCGGGCGTCGACATCAAGGTGATCTCCGTCGACGGCATCAAGGACGCCTTCGTCGCCATGCAGGAGAAGAAGATCAACGTGGTGGTCGAGTGCAACCCGCTCCTCGGTGACCAGCTCATGGAACTCGCCAAGAAGGTCGCGGCGGGGGAGAGCGTCCCGCGGCGGGTCGAGGTCAAGGAGGGGGTCTACACCCAGGACCAGGCCGCGGCCGCCCTGCCCGGCCGCCAGTACTGACCTTCCGCCCGCACCAGACCGGGGGCGGCCCTCGTGCCACCCCCGATCCCTCAGGAGAGGAGGGCGGATGGCAGCCCCACCCACCCCCCGCGCACTCACCCGCACCGGCCCGCCCGTCCTGGAGGCCCGCGGCATCCGCAAGGCCTTCCCCGGAGTCCTCGCCCTCGACGGCGTGGACCTGCGCCTCTTCCCGGGCGAGGTCCACGCGCTGATGGGCGAGAACGGCGCAGGCAAGTCGACCCTCATCAAGGTGCTCACCGGGGTCCACCCGCCCGACGCGGGAACGGTCTCCGTCGACGGCGGCCTCCAGCGGTTCGCCGAACCGCTGGAGGCACAGCACGCCGGAATCAGCACGGTCTACCAGGAGGTGAACCTCTGCCCCAACCTCTCGGTCGCCGAGAACATCCTCATCGGCCGTGAACCCAGGCGCCTGGGTCTTGTCCACTGGTCGGCCCTCCACCAGCGCGCGGCACACCTCATCACCGAGCTGGAACTCGACCTCGACGTCCGCCTGCCGCTGAGCGCGCACTCCCTCGCCGTCCAGCAACTCGTCGCGATCGTACGCGCCGTGGACGTCAAGGCGAAGGTCCTCGTCCTGGACGAGCCCACCTCCAGCCTCGACCGGGACGAAGTCGCCCAACTGTTCGCCCTGGTGCGGCGCCTCCGCGACCGGGGCGTCGCGATCCTCTTCGTCACCCACTTCCTCGACCAGGTCTTCGACCTGTGCGACCGGGTGACCGTCCTGCGCAACGGACGCCTCGAGGGCGAGTACCGGATCGACGAGCTGACACCCGTCACCCTGGTCCACCGCATGGTCGGCAGCGAACTGCGCACCCTCGACGAACTGGCCGAGACGTCCCACACCGGCGCCGCGGCCACCCCCGAGTCCGCGGACGCCCCCTTCCTGAGCGCCCGCGGGCTCACCCGGACCGGCTCCATCCAGCCGTACGACCTGGACATCCACCGCGGCGAGGTCATCGGCCTGGCCGGGCTCCTCGGATCCGGACGCACCGAGGCGGCCCGGCTGCTCTTCGGCGCCGACCCCGCCGACGGGGGCGAGCTGCGGATCCACGGCGAACACGCCGCACTGCGCTCGCCGCGCGCCGCGATCGCCCACAAGATCGCCTTCTGCTCGGAGAACCGCAAGGCGGAGGGCCTGATCGGCGAACTCACGGTCCGCGAGAACATCGTGCTCGCCCTCCAAGCCGCACGCGGCTGGACCAAACCCCTCTCCCGCACCCGACAGGACGAGATCGCCGCCCGGTGGACCGAGGTCCTCGACATCCGCCCGGCCGACCCCGAGGCGCAGGTCCGCAACCTCAGCGGCGGCAACCAGCAGAAGGTGCTGCTCGCCCGGTGGCTGCTCACCGACCCCGAGCTGCTGATCCTGGACGAACCCACCCGGGGCATCGACATCGGTGCCAAGACGGAGATCCAGAAACTCGTCACCCGCCTGGCCGCGGAGGGCACCGCGGTCCTGTTCATCTCCGCCGAACTCGAGGAAGTGCTGCGGCTGAGCCACCGGGTCGGCGTCCTGCGCGACCACCGGCTCGTCGCCACCCTCCCCAACGACACGACCCTGACGCCCGACCGGATACTGGGCGCCATCGCCACCGGAGCCACCTCATGACACCACCTGACGACACGGGCGCCGGGGCCCTCCCGGCCCGGGCGCCCGGTGCCCGGCGGCTCACCGAGCACCGCCTGTTCTGGCCCGCCGCCGTCCTGGCCGCCCTGTTGCTGGGGAACGTCGCGCTCACCCACGACTTCTTCGCCGTCCGCGTCCAGAACGGACACCTGTACGGCAGCCTCGTCGACATCCTCCAGTTCGGCGCCCCTCTGATCCTGGTCTCGCTCGGCATGACGCTCGTCATCGCCACCCGGGGCATCGACCTGTCGGTCGGCTCGACGGTCGCCATCGCCGGCGCCCTCGCGTGCGAGCACATCGCCACCGCGAAGGACCCCGGAAGCCTGCCCACCGTCATGGCGGCGATCGCGGTGGCGGTCGGCGTGGCCGCCGCGATCGGACTGCTGAACGGCTTCCTCGTCGCCCGGCTCGGCGTCCAGCCCATCGTCGCCACGCTGGTCCTCATGGTCGCCGGACGCGGCGTGGCCCAGCTGATCACCGACGGCCAGATCATCAGCGTGTCCAGCAGCGCCTACAAGATGATCGGCGGCGGCTACTGGCTCACCCTCCCCTTCGCCGTCCTGCTCGCCGCCACCCTCGTCGCCGTCACCTCCCTCGTCACCCGGCGGACCGCGCTCGGCATGCTCATCGAGTCGGTGGGCGGCAACCCCGTCGCGAGCCGACTCGTCGGCATCAGGGCGGCCGGACTCCTGGTCATGGTCTACGTCGTCAGCGCCGTGTGCGCCGCGGTGGCCGGCCTGATGATCAGCTCCAACGTGTCCAGCGCCGACGGCAACAACGCGGGCCTGTGGATCGAGCTGGACGCGATCCTCGCCGTGGTCATCGGCGGCACCGCCCTCACGGGCGGCCGTTTCTCCCTCGGCGGGACGGTCCTGGGCGCGCTGATCATCCAGACCCTCTCGACCACGATCTACACCCTCGGCGTACCGCCGGAGACCACCCTCGTCTTCAAGGCCCTGGTCGTCATCGTCGTGTGTCTCGTCCAGTCGCCCGCGTTCCGCGCGCGACTCTCACGCCGTCGCCGACCGGCCGCCCCGGACCCCGCCCCCGCGGCCGGCGACACGGCGGCCCGCCGGCAGGAGGTCCACCCGTGAGCACCACCCTCAGCTCCCTCACCACACCGCTCCACCGGTTCTCGGTACGGCACGCCACCCGCCTGCCGCTCATGGTGACGGGCACTCTGCTGATCGCGATGTTCTCGATCGGCTCCCTGCGGTACGAAGGCTTCTTCTCCGCGCAGGTCCTGCTCAACGTCCTGATCGACAACGGCTTCCTGCTCGTCGTCGCGATCGGCATGACGTTCGTCATCCTCACCGGCGGGATCGACCTGTCCGTCGGCTCCATGGTGGCCCTGTCGACCATGCTGACGGCCTGGCTCGTCGAACGGAACGGCGTGCCGCTCGCCCTGGCGGTGCCCCTGGTCCTGCTGGTGGGAGCGGGAGGCGGCGCCCTGATGGGCTGGGTGATCCACACCTTCGAGATCCAGCCCTTCATCGTCACCCTCGCGGGCATGTTCCTCGCCCGCGGCCTCTGCTACATGATCAGCACCGAGTCCATCTCGATCACCGACCCGACGACCACGCGGATCGCCCAGACACGGGTGCTCCTGCCCGGGGGGCTGTTCGTCTCACCCGCCGTGGTCATCGCCCTGGTCGTGCTGGTGCTCGCCTTCGTCCTCCTGCACCACACCCGCTTCGGCCGCACCGTCTACGCCCTGGGCGGCAACGAGTCCTCGGCCCGTCTCATGGGCCTGCCCGTGGGACGCACCAAGGTCGCGGTCTACGCAGTGAGCGGTCTGTGCTCCGCCCTCGGCGGCCTGCTCCTGACCTTCTACATGCTGTCCGGCTACGCCCTGCACGCCGTCGGCATGGAACTCGACGCCATCGCGGCCGCCGTCATCGGAGGAACGCTGCTGACCGGAGGCTCCGGCTTCGTCCTGGGGACCGCACTGGGCGTGACGGTCCTCGGCCTGATCCAGACCGTCATCAGCTTCCAGGGCACGCTCAGTTCGTGGTGGACGCGCATCGTCATCGGCGGTCTGCTGTTCGTCTTCATCCTCCTCCAGCGCCTCTTCGGAGGGTCCCGCCCGACGGAATAGACCTCCCGACGGAATAGACCTCCCGACGGAATAGACCTCCCGACCTCCCGGCCGAGACCGAATCCCGAGCGGGCCGCTGAACACGACCGCCCGGGAAGGGGGGAGCAGGGAACCCTGCTCCCCCCTTCCCGGGCGTATCCCACTTCGAGCAAGGAACTCCCATGAACCCGTCCCCGCCCCCTTCCACCGGAGGCCCACCGGTCTGCCACCCCGGCACGGACGCCGGGCAACGATGGACCTTCGGCTTTCCCGGCGGACTCACGGCGGAGGTGCACACCCGCGGCGCCCGCCTCCACGGGCTGTGGGTGCCGGACCGGCACGGCACCCCGGCCGACGTCGTCCTCGCCCCCCGCGACCCGGCCCGGACGGCCGACGCCGCCCGGTACTTCGGCGCCACCGTCGGCCGCTACGCCAACCGCATCGCACGAGGCAGGTTCTCCCTGGACGGGAAGCCGTACCAGCTGACCACACAGGAGGACGGCCACTGCCTGCACGGCGGAACCGACGGCTTCGACACCCGGCTCTGGGAAGCCGAAAGCGTGCACACCCCGGAGTGGACCGGTGTGCTCCTGCACCTCCGCAGCCCCGACGGCGACCAGGGATTCCCGGGAAACCTGGACGTCACCGTCAGCTGTCTCGTCGGCCGCGGCGGCGAACTCTCCTTCTCCTACGCCGCGGTCACCGATGCGCCCACCCCGGTCAACCTGACCAACCACGCCTACTTCAACCTCGAAGGCGAGGGCGCCGGCGACGTCCTCGACCACGAACTGGCCGTCGACGCCACGCACTACACACCGGTCGACGCGGACCTCATCCCCCGCGGGGACCACCGCCCCGTCTCCGGCACCGCGTTCGACCTCCGCCGGCCGCTCAGGATCGCCGAAGCCCTGGCCCGCCCCGACGCGGGCGGCGCGTACGACCACAACTTCGTCCTGAGCCCGCACGACGACGGCACCCTCCGCCGGGCCGCCGTCCTCCACGCCCCGGCCACGGGCCGCCGCATGGAGGTGCTGACCACGGAGCCCGGCCTCCAGGTCTACACCGCGGGGCAGTTCGACGGAACGGTCCTCGGCAAGAGCGGTACGCCCTACCGGGCGGCCGCCGGCATCGCGCTGGAGACCCAGCACTTCCCCGACTCCCCGAACCGCCCCGGTGACCCGTCCCCGGTGCTGCGACCCGGCGACGAGTACCGGTCGAGGACGGTCCTGCGGTTCGACGCCCGCGACTGACCGCGTGCGAACACGTCGACACGGCTGTGCCCGCCGGTGGAGGAACCGGCGGGCACAGCCGTGTCCGGAGCGGCGTCAGGCGCCTGCCCTTCGCTTGTTCCACACGTCGAAGCCGACCGCCGCGAGCAGCACGAGGCCCTTGATGACCTGCTGCCAGTCGGTGCCCACCCCCACCAGGTTCATGCCGTTGTTGAGCACGCCGAGGACCAGGCCGCCGATGATGGCTCCCAGCACGGTCCCCACGCCGCCGCTCATGGACGCCCCGCCGATGAACGCGGCGGCGATGGCTTCGAGTTCGAAGTTCACGCCGGCCTTCGGCGAGGCCGCGTTGAAGCGCGCCGCGAAGACGAGCCCGGCGAGCGCCGCGAGCATTCCCATGTTGAGGAACACCGCGAAGGTCACCTTCTTGTCCTTGACCCCGGACAGCTTCGCGGCGGGCAGGTTCCCGCCGATCGCGTACACGTGGCGGCCGATCACCGCGTTGCGCATCACGTAGCCGAAGCCGACCAGCAGCACGGCCAGGATCAGGAGGACCACGGGGGCGCCCTTGTAGCTGGCGAGCAGCAGGGTCGTGACCAGGACGGCGGCGACCAGTGCCGTCACCTTCAGCGCGAACAGGCCGGTGGGGAGCGTCTCCAGGGCGAACTCCCGCTGGCGGCGGCGGTCCCGCACCTCCTGGAAGACCACGTAGGCGATCAGTCCCATGCCGAGCAGCAGGGTGATGTTGTGGTAGTTGGTCCGCGGCCCCGCCTCCGGCAGGAAGCCGTTGGCGATCTTCTGCAGTCCGTCCGGGAACGGGCCGAGCGTCTGCCCCTTGAGGAAGATCTCCGTGAGCCCGCGGAACAGCAGCATGCCGGCGAGGGTCACGATGAACGACGGTATGCCGACGTACGCGATGAAGAATCCCTGCAGGGCGCCGGCGACGGCTCCGAGGAGCAGGGTGAGGAGCACCGCGACGGGCCAGGAGACGTGGTGCTCGACCATGAGCACCGCCCCGATGCCGCCGACCAGGGCCATCAGGGAGCCCACCGACAGGTCGATGTGCCCGGAGATGATGACGATCATCATGCCGATGGCCAGGATGAGGATGTAGCTGTTCTGCAGCACCAGGTTGGAGACGTTGCGCGGCAGCAGGAGGTCGCCGCCCGTCCAGATCTGGAACAGGAGCACGATCAGGCCGAGCGCGAAGAGCATCCCGTACTGGCGCATGTTCTTCCGGACGCCGTCCAGGAGCATCCGGGCCATCGATGCCCCGGTGGACGGGGACCCGCCGCCCGGGGGCGCCGGGGTGGTCGTCTTCATGCCGATGTCGGTGCTCATGCCTGGTGTCCTTCGCTGGAGGCGGCGCCTGCGGTGACCGCCGGTGGTGCGGGGGAGTCCTGCGTCATGTGCCGCATCAGCACTTCCTGCGTGGCGTCCTCGCGGGTGACCTCGCCGGTCAGCCGCCCGGCGGCCATGGTGTAGATGCGGTCGCACATGCCGAGCAGTTCGGGCAGCTCGGAGGAGATGAAGAGGATCGCCTTGCCCTCGGCGGCGAGCCGGTCGATCACGGTGTAGATCTCGAACTTGGCTCCCACGTCGACTCCGCGCGTGGGCTCGTCGAGGATGAGGACGTCCGGTCCGGCGAGGATCCACTTGCTGAGGACGACCTTCTGCTGGTTGCCGCCGGAAAGGCGCCCCACCGGTTCGAGGACGTTCGGAGCCTTGATGTTCATGGTCCGCCGGAACCGTTCGGCCACCTTGCGTTCCTCGTGCCCGTCGACGATTCCGCGACGGGCGAGGGCGCCGAGGGACGCGAGCGAGATGTTCCGGCTCACGGAGTCGCCGAGGTCGAGCCCGTAGTGCTTGCGGTCCTCGGTGACGTACGCGATGCCGTGGGCGACCGCCTCGGGGACCGTACGCGTCCGTACCTCGCGGCCGTCCTTGAACACGGCGCCCCGCTCGTAGTGGCCGTAGGAACGGCCGAAGACGCTCATGGCGAGTTCGGTCCGGCCGGCTCCCATGAGGCCCGCGACGCCGACGATCTCCCCGCGGCGGACCCGGAGCGAGACCCCGTCGACCACCTTGCGGCCGCGGTCGAGCGGATGACGCACGGTCCAGTCCCGGACCTCCAGGACCGGGGCGGCGTCGGCCGGGCCCTCGTACGGCGTGCGGTCGGGGAAACGGCTGTCGAGGTCCCGCCCCACCATGCCGCGGATGATGCGTTCCTCGGTGGTGGCCGGATCCCTGACGTCGAGGGTCTCGATGGAGCGACCGTCGCGCAGGATGGTGACGGAGTCGGCGATCCGGGCGATCTCGTTCAGCTTGTGCGAGATGATGATCGACGTGATGCCCTGGCCCTTCAGCTCCCGCATCAACCGCAGCAGCTTCGCGCTGTCCTCGTCGTTGAGCGCCGCGGTGGGCTCGTCGAGGATCAGCAGCCGGACGTTCTTCGCCAGCGCCTTCGCGATCTCCACGAGCTGCTGCTTGCCGACACCGATGTCGGCGACCCGGGTCTCGGGGTGTTCGTCGAGACCGACCCGCCTGAGCAGTTCGGACGCCCGGCGCAGCGCCTCGCGCCAGTCGACGATCCCCCTCCGGGACGGCTCGTTGCCGAGGAAGATGTTCTCGGCGATCGACAGGTAGGGAACGAGCGCGAGCTCCTGGTGGATGATGACGATGCCGTGCTGCTCACTGGCCCTGATGTCCTTGAAACGGCACGGCTCGCCGTCGAAGAGGATCTCCCCCTCGTAGGTCCCGTGCGGATGGACGCCGGACAGGACCTTCATGAGGGTCGACTTTCCCGCACCGTTCTCTCCGCACAGGGCGTGCACCTCGCCGCGCTCCACGGACAGGGTCACCTCGGAGAGCGCCCTGACGCCCGGGAAGGTCTTGACGATGGACCGCATTTCGAGGACGGGGCCGGCGGGGGACGGGACCGGGGCGGGAGCGTCGGGGGAGTGGGCCGCGGAGGGGGTCACCGCAGTTCCCCGGCGTCGATGTAACCGGAGTCGACCAGGACCTTCTTGTAGTTCGACTTGTCGACGCTCACCGGGTCGAGCAGGAAGGCCGGGACCACCTTCTTGCCGTTGTCGTAGGTGGTCTCGTCGTTGGTCTCGGGCTTCTTGCCGGCGAGGACGGCGGTCACCATGTCCGCGGCGACCTGCGCGAGCGCCCGCGTGTCCTTGTAGACGGTCTGCGTCTGCTGCCCCGCGATGATCGACTTCACGGAGGCGACCTCCGCGTCCTGGCCGGTGACGACCGGCAGCGGCTTGGCGGCGCTGCCGTAGTCGTCGGACTTCAGGGCGGACAGGATGCCGATGGAGATGCCGTCGTAGGGGGAGAGGACGGCATCGACCCGGGCCGTGGAGTACGTGGAGGTCAGCAGGTCGTCCATGCGCTTCTGCGCCGTCCCGCCGTCCCAGCGCAGCGTGGTGACCTGGTTGAGCCGGGTCTGCTGGGAACGCACGACCAGCTGCTTCTTGTCGAGGTAGGGCTTCAGCACCTTCATGGCGCCGTTGAAGAAGTACTTGGTGTTGTTGTCGTCGTTGGACCCGGCGAACAGCTCGATGTTGAAGGGGCCCTTCTTCGATCCGCTCTTCAGCCCCAGCTTCTCGACGATGTACGTGGCCTGGAGCTCGCCGACCTTCTCGTTGTCGAAGGAGGCGTAGTAGTCGACGTGCGGGGAGCCCAGGATGAGCCGGTCGTAGGAGATCACGGGAATGTGGGCGTCCGCCGCCTGCTGGAGGACGTTGGACAGGGCCTCGCCGTTGATGGCGGCCACGACCAGGGCGTCGACGCCCTGGGTGATCATGTTCTCGATCTGGGCGACCTGCTGGTCCGGGTCGTCCTCCCCGTACTGCAGGGTCGTGGAGAAGCCGGCCTTCTTCAGGCTCGCGGTCATGTTCCGGCCGTCGGCGATCCACCTCTCGGAGGACTTGGTGGGCATGGCGATGCCGATGGTGAGGTCCTTCTTGTCCTTCGACTCCTGGCTGCCGCCCTCGCTGTTCTGCCCGCAGGCGGTCAGGAGCAGGGCGCAGCTCGTGGTCACGGCCAGGAGGGCGGATACGGATCGGAACTTCTTCATGGGCGTTACCTGGCAATCCCGTCGTGGAGGGCGGCTCGGACCGGAACGGGATCGGCGGCAGCGCGTGTCCTCGCACCACCGGGACGGCACCGTTCCGGCTGGGTGGCCAGGGCGTCGACGCCCCGGTCGAGCTAGATTGTTAGCGCTCACAACGGCGTGATACAAGAGGCGCTAAGGTTTTTCTCGCATCGATACACAGCCGTAAGCAGGGAGAAGGGAGGCGAACGTGGCGCATCCCGCGGAAGACGTCCGCCCGCCGACGATGGCCGACGTCGCACGAGAGGCGGGGGTCTCCCACCAGACCGTCTCCCGGGTGCTGAGCGGCCACCCCAACGTGCGCGCGGCCACCCGGGAGCAGGTCACCCTGGCCATCGAGCGGCTGGGCTACCGCCGCAACTCCGCCGCACGCGCCCTGGTGACGCGCCGTACGAGGACGCTGGGCGTCATCGCCGTCAACACCGCCCTGTACGGCCCTGCCAGCACCATGACCGGCCTGCAGGAGGCGGCCCGGGAGCAGGGCTACCTCGTCTCGACCGTCAGTCTGCGCACCGGGGAGGGGCAGGGGCTCAAGGACGCCATCGACCACCTCGCGGCCTGGGGCGTGGAGGGCGTCGTCGCCATCACCCCGCAGCGCTCGCACGTGCAGGCGCTCGCCGAACTGGACGCGCCCTTCCCTGTGGTCACCGTGGAGGGCGGTCATCAGCTCGACCTGCCCGGCGTCTCCCTCGACCAGGAGCTCGGCGCCCGCATGGTCACCGAGCACCTGCTCGCCGCCGGGCACAGCACCGTCTGGCACGTGGCGGGCCCCGACGACTGGCTGGAGAGCGAGGCCCGCACCGCGGGATGGCGCACCGTCCTGGAGGAGAGCGGCATCCGGCCTCCGCGCGTACTGACGGGGGACTGGAGCCCGCTGTCCGGGTACCGGGCGGGACAGGAACTCGCCGGTCTCGCCCTGGCCCGCCGCGGAGCGACACCGGTCACCGCCGTCTTCGTCGCCAACGACCAGATGGCGCTCGGCGTCCTGCGGGCGCTGCGCGAGGTCGGGATCCGCACCCCCTCGCAGGTGGCCGTCGCCGGCTTCGACGACATCCCGGAGGCCGAGTACTTCCCTCCGCCGCTGACGACGGTCCGTCAGGACTTCGCCGCCATCGGGCGCCGGAGCATCGGGCTCCTGGTGGACCACATCGAGGGCCGCGCCCAGAAGGCCGAGCGCCTCCTGGTGGAACCGCAGCTCATCATGCGCGCGAGCACGCGCCCTTCGAGCGAGGCCTGACACTCACGGCGACTCTCGCCACCGCTTCCTGCCGCCGGGCGACGGGTCTCCGCCTGCCGTCCGGCGACGGGTCTGCCGTCTGCCGCCGGGCGACGGGTCTGCCGCCTGTCGTCCGGTGACGGGCCTGCCGTCCGGCGGCAGGCCTCCTGTCTGCCGTTCAACGGTGCGCGCCGGGCCGCCCGCGCGGGCGCACCCGTCGGCTCCCGCCTCCCGTCCAGTCGGCGCACGTGCCGTCGGTCCGCCCGCGCGGGCGCAGCGCCGGCCCCGCCCCCTGTCCTGCTGGGCTGGTCGCGGCGCGGCCGGCCCTCTCCTGCCCTGAAGTGAGCGCTCACTTCAGAAGGCTGATTTCTTTCCGAATGTTCGGCAGAACAGCACGCAACCCTTGTCCAATCCAATTGTGAGCGTTAACAATCGGGATGCTCCTCCGGCCCCTGCTCATGACGAGAGAGACCACATCGTGACCACACACGCCCTTCCCGGCCCCGCGGACCCTCACCACCCCGAGGCCTGCACGATCGGAGTCGACTTCGGCACCCTCTCCGGGCGCGCCGTCGTGGTCAGGGTCCGGGACGGCGCCGAACTCGGTTCGGCGGTCCACGAGTACCGCCACGCCGTCATCGAGGACCGCCTCCCCTCCACCGGCGCCCCCCTGCGCCCCGACTGGGCCCTCCAGCACCCCGAGGACTGGCGCGACGTCCTGCGCACCGCCGTTCCGGCGGCGGTCGCCGCCGCCGGAGTCGACCCCGCCCGCGTCATCGGCATCGCCACCGACTTCACCGCCTGTACGGTCCTGCCGACCACCCCGGACGGCACCCCGCTCGCCCTGACGCCCGAGTGGGCCGACCGCCCGCACGCCTGGCCCAAACTGTGGAAGCACCACGCGGCCCAGGGGCAGGCCGACCGCATCAACGCCCTCGCCCACGCCCACGGCGAGAAGTGGATCGCACGGTACGGCGGCAGGATCTCCTCCGAGTGGCAGTACGCCAAGGCCCTGCAGGTCCTGGAGGAGGACCCCGCCGTCTACGCCGCCTGTGCCCGCTGGATCGAGGCGGCCGACTGGATCGTCTGGCAGCTGACCGGCACCGAGTCCCGCAACACCTGCACCGCCGGCTACAAGGGCATCCACCAGGACGGCGCCTACCCCTCGCCCGGCTTCCTCGCCCGACTCCACCCGGACTTCGCCGACTTCCCCGCCACGCGCCTGGAGCACCCGCTCTCACCCCTGGGCTCCCGCGCCGGCGCACTGAGCGGCCGGGCCGCGCGCTGGACCGGCCTCCCCGAGGGCATCGCCGTCGCCGTCGGCAACGTCGACGCCCACGTGGCCGCGCCCGCGGCGGGCGCCGTCGAGAACGGGCGGATGCTCGCCATCATGGGCACCTCCACCTGCCACGTCCTCAACGGCGCCGCCCTCGCGGAGATCCCCGGCATCTGCGGGGTCGTCGACGGCGGCATCGTCGAGGGCGCCTACGGCTACGAGGCCGGCCAGAGCGCGGTCGGCGACATCTTCGCCTGGTGGCTCCGGCAGGGCGTCCCGGACCCCTACCGCGCCGAGGCGGAGGCGTCGGGCGAGGACCTCCACCAGCTCCTGACCCGCAAGGCCGCCGACCAGCCGGTCGGCGCGCACGGCCTGGTCGCCCTGGACTGGATGAACGGCAACCGTTCCCCCCTGGTCGACCACCACCTCTCCGGAGTCATCGCCGGCCTCACCCTCGACACCCGGCCCGAAGACGTCTACCGAGCCCTGCTCGAATCCACCGCCTACGGCACCCGGATGATCGTCGAGGCCTTCGAGGACGGCGGAATCCCCGTCGAGGAGTTCATCGTCACCGGAGGCCTGAAGAAGAACGCGCTGCTCATGCAGATCCACGCCGACGTCCTGCGCCGCCCCGTCTCCCTCGGCACCTCCGAACAGGGGCCGGCGCTCGGCTCGGCCATCCACGCCGCCGTCGCCGCGGGCGCCTACCCGGACGTCCGCACCGCCGCCTCCGTCATGGGAAGCGTGCAGCGCCACGCGTACGTGCCCGACACCGCGCGGGCGGACGCCTACGACGCGCTGTTCGCCGAGTACCGCGCCCTGCACGAGCACTTCGGCACCGGGCCGGACCTCCTCCTGCACCGCCTGCGGCGGATCCGCAACACCGCACGCGTCGCCACCGCCGGCTGACCGGCCCGCCTCCCCGACTCTCCGGGTCCCGCCCCGGCCCGACCTCTCCGCCCCAGCACCTCCGAGGAGCACACCCGACATGACGCCCGCCCAGCCCGACCGCGAGATCTGGTTCCTCACCGGCAGCCAGGCCCTCTACGGCGACGACACCCTGGCCCAGGTCGCCGACCAGTCCCGCGCCATCTGCGAGACCCTCGCCGACCAGCCCCAGATGACCGTCCGCCTCGTGTGGAAGCCGGTCCTCACCGACGCGGCCGCCATCCGCGCGGTCTGCCTGGAGGCCAACGCCGACGACCGCTGCATCGGCCTGATCGCCTGGATGCACACCTTCTCCCCGGCCAAGATGTGGATCGCCGGCCTCGACGCCCTGAGCAAGCCGCTGCTGCACCTGCACACCCAGGCCAACCGCCGACTGCCCTGGTCCACCATCGACATGGACTTCATGAACCTGAACCAGGCCGCCCACGGCGACCGCGAGTTCGGCTTCGTCCAGACCCGCCTCGGCGTCCCGCGCAAGACCGTGGCCGGTCACGTCTCCACCCCCGCCGTCGTCGACCGCATCGCGGGATGGGCCCGCGCCGCCGTCGGCCGCTCCGAACTGACCACCCTCAAGCTCGCCCGCTTCGGCGACAACATGCGCGACGTCGCCGTCACCGAAGGCGACAAGGTCGAGGCGCAGCTGCGGTTCGGGGTCTCGGTCAACACCTACGGCGTCAACGACCTCGTCGCCGCGGTCGACGCCGCCCCCGACGACACCGTCACCGCCCTCGTCAAGGAGTACCAGGACCTCTACGCCCTCGCGCCCGAGCTGCGGCCCGGCGGCGAGCGCCACGACTCCCTGCGCTACGCCGCCCGCATCGAAGCCGGCCTGCGCACCTTCCTCACGGAAGGCGGCTTCCGCGCCTTCACCACCAACTTCGAGGACCTCGGCGGCCTGCGCCAGCTGCCCGGCCTCGCCGTGCAGCGCCTGATGGCGGACGGCTACGGCTTCGGCGGCGAAGGAGACTGGAAGACCTCCACCCTGCTGCGCACACTGAAGGCGATGGCCCACGGCCTGCCCGGCGGCACCTCCTTCATGGAGGACTACACCTACGACCTCACGCCCGGCCAGGAGCTCATCCTCGGCGCCCACATGCTCGAGGTCTGCCCCTCCCTCACGACGGCCACGCCCACCTGCGAGATCCACCCGCTCGGCATCGGCGGACGCGAGGACCCGGTCCGCCTCGTCTTCGACGCGGACCCCGGCCCGGCCGTCGTCGTCGGCCTCGCCGACATGGGCGACCGGTTCCGCCTCGTCGCCAACCACATCGACGTCGTCGCCCCGCCCGAGCCGCTGCCCCGGCTCCCCGTCGCCCGCGCCGTCTGGCGCCCCCGCCCCGACCTGCGCACGTCCACCGAGGCCTGGCTGACGGCCGGGGCACCGCACCACACCGTCCTGACCACCGCTCTCGGCGGCGAGGAGCTCGAAGACCTCGCCGAGATGCTGCGGACCGAGCTCGCCGTCATCGACGAGGACACCACCATCCGGCGCTTCACACGCGAACTGCGCTGGAGCCAGGCCTACCACCGTCTGGCCCAGAGCCTGTGAACACTCCAGCCACCACCGCCTCCACCCCCACCAGGACGGAGTCCTCCGTGAGCACGACCGTTTCCAGGGAACTGCGCCGAGAGGTACTGGAAGCCAACCTCCGCATCCCCCGAGCCGGGCTCGCCACCCTCACCTGGGGCAACGTGAGCGGTGTGGACCGACAGGCCGGCGTCTTCGTCATCAAGCCGTCGGGGGTGGCCTACGACGTGCTGAGCGAGGAGGACCTGGTCGTCGTCTCCCTGTCCGACGGGAGCGTCGTGGACGGCCACCTGCGACCGTCCACCGACACGGAGACCCACCGCAGTCTCTACCTGGCCTTCCCCTCCATCGGCGGCGTGACCCACACGCACTCCACCCACGCCGTCGCCTTCGCCCAGGCCCGGCGCCCCATACCCGTACTCGGCACGACCCACGCCGACACCTTCAACGGTCCCGTCCCCGTCACCGAGGCCCTCACCCCCGAGCAGTGCGCCACGGACTACGAGTACAACACCGGCCAGGTCATCGTGGACCTGCTGGGCCGTGACGACACCCGGGCCAGGGAGGTCCCCGGCGCCCTGGTCGCCCACCACGGCCCCTTCACCTGGGGCGCCGACGCCACTGCCTCCCTGGAGCACGCCATCATCTGCGAGGCGGTGGCCGAGATGGCCCTCCACACCATCGCCCTGGGCACGGTCGAACCCCCGCAGCACGTCCTGGACCGCCACTTCACGCGCAAGCACGGTCCGGACGCCTACTACGGCAACCCCCCCACCGTGTGACCACACCGCCATGGCTGCGGCGCGCCCCGCCGGCGCACCGCGCACCGAGAGCACGACGCCCACCACCGTCCACCTCAAGGAGAGCCGCCTTGCGCACGCGCACCCGCACCACCGGAAGAACCGGTGTCCTCACCGGTGGCCTGCTCGCCACCTCACTGGCCGCCGGTCTCCTCGCCCACTCCCCGGCGGCGGCGGAGGACACCGCCGTGACGGACTACACGATCTCCGTGGACGCGGACCGCACGGGTCCGGCGATCGACCCCACCATGTACGGCGTCTTCTTCGAAGACATCAACAACGCCGCCGACGGCGGCCTCTACGCCGAACTCGTACAGAACCGCTCCTTCGAGTACAGCCCCGTCGACAACCGGTCCTACACCCCGCTGACCTCCTGGCAGCAGACCGCGTCCGGCGGTGCCACCGGCACCCTCCAGGTCGTCGACGACGACGGGCGGCTGAACGAACGCAACCGCAACCACCTGCGCCTGAACCTCTCCGGTACAGGCGGCACCACCGGCCGCTTCGGCATCGTCAACAGCGGCTACGGCGCCGGCATGGCCCTCAAGGAAGGCGCACGCTACGACTTCTCCGTCTGGGCGCGCACGGACGACGCGGCCGGTACGCGTCTGACGACCGAGCTCCGCTCCGGCGACGGCACCGTCCTGTCCGAGCCACTGGGCATCGCCGTACGCGGCGACCGGTGGACCAAGTACACCGGCACGCTCGTCCCCAAGGTGACCACCACGGCGGGCCGGCTCGCGGTGACGGCCTCCGGCGCCGGGACCGTACGCCTCGACATGGTCTCCCTCTTCCCCCGGGACACCTACAAGGGCCGCAAGAACGGACTGCGCAAGGACCTCGCCGAGAAGATCGCCGCCCTGGACCCCGGCTTCCTGCGCTTCCCGGGCGGCTGCCTGGTCAACACCGGCAGCCACTACGCCTACGAGGCACCCACCTGGGAACGCCGCCGCTCCTACCAGTGGAAGGACACGATCGGCCCGGTCGAACAGCGGGCCGTGAACGCGAACTTCTGGGGCTACCACCAGAGCTACGGTCTGGGCTACTACGAGTACTTCCAGTTCGCCGAGGACATCGGCGCGATGCCGCTGCCCGTCGTGCCCGCCCTGGTCACCGGCTGCGGGCAGAACCAGGCCACCGACGACCCCGCTCTCCTGAAGCGGCACATCCAGGACACCCTGGACCTGATCGAGTTCGCCAACGGCCCCGTCACCTCCACCTGGGGCCGCAAGCGGGCCGAGATGGGCCACCCGAAGCCCTTCGGCCTGACCCACCTGGCCGTGGGCAACGAGGAGAACCTGCCCGACGCCTTCTTCGCCCGCTTCACCGAGTTCCGCAAGGCGATCGAGGCCAGGTACCCGCAGATCACGGTCGTCTCCAACTCGGGCCCCGCCTCCAGCGGCGCCGTCTTCGACCGGCTGTGGGACCTCAACCGCCGGGCGGGCGTCGGCCTGGTCGACGAGCACTACTACAACACCCCGCAGTGGTTCCTGGAGAACAACAACCGCTACGACTCCTACGACCGTACGGGCCCCAAGGTGTTCCTCGGGGAGTACGCCTCCCGCGACAACCGCTTCTCCAACGCCCTGTCCGAGGCGGCGTTCATGACCGGCCTCGAACGCAACGCCGACGTCGTCAAACTCGCCTCCTACGCCCCGCTGCTGGCCGACGTGCAGAAGAACCAGTGGCGGCCGGACATGATCTGGTTCGACAACGACCGCTCCTGGGGCTCGACCAGCTACGAGGTCCAGAAGCTGTTCATGAACAACACCGGTGACCGGGTCGTGCCGAGCCGCGCCTCCGCCACCCCGGCCGTCTCCGGACCGATCACCGGCGCGATCGGCCTGTCGACCTGGGCCACCAGCGCGGCCTACGACGACGTCGAGGTGACCGGCGAGGACGGCACCACCCTGCTGAAGGACGACTTCTCCGCCGGGGACTCCCGGTGGACGCCGGCGGCCGGACGCGGCACCTGGGCCGTCGCGGACGGAGCGTACGTCCAGTCCGACGAGACCGCGGAGAACACCCTGGTCACCGCGGGCGACGCGGGCTGGCAGAACTACGACCTGAAGGTCAAGGCCACGAAGAAGTCCGGCAGGGAAGGCTTCCTGGTCGCCTTCGGCGTACGCGACACCGGCCACCACTACTGGTGGAACCTCGGCGGCTGGGGCAACACCCGCTCCGCCGTCGAGAAGACCGCCGACGGAGGCAAGCAGACCCTGCTGGAGAGCCCCACGACCATCGAGACGGGCCGCACCTACGACGTCCGCGTCCAGGTACGGGGCCGGCAGGTCACCCTCTACCTCGACGGCCAGAAGTGGGGCTCCTTCACCGACGACAAGACCGCCGAGCCGTTCCGCCAGGTGGTGACCAGGGACAAGGACGACCTGGTCGTCAAGGTCGTCAACGCCCAGGCCACCGCGGCCCGCACGAGCATCGACCTCGGCACCGCGAACATCGCCTCGACGGCCCGCCTGACGACCCTGGCGGGCGCACCGGACGCGGTGAACGGCGCCGACGCCTCCCCGATCCAGCCGCGCAGGTCGACGCTGGAGGGCATCGGGCGGAACTTCACGTACACCTTCCCCGCCTATTCGGTCACTTTCCTGCGGGTCAAGACCAGGTAGGAGGCCTTGTGTTCCGGCGGTGGAGAGCGTTCGCTCTCCACCGCTCCTTCGTCGAAGCCGGCGACAACCTCGGCACCGGGCGACCTGCACGTCTACCTCACCGACACGCTCGGCAACCCCACCGGCCACATCGACTCGACCGACGGCCTCGACGCGCAGGACTCCTCCACGCTGCCGCCCGAGGCACACACCCACGTCAACTGGGTCTTCACCGAACCGGGTACGTACGAACTGGCCGTACGCGGCCAGGTTCGGCGCCGGCGGTGCGGCCCTTGCCGGAGGCGGCCGGGTAGGCGACGGACGGGGAGGGAGACGAAGAGTGGGGCGCCGCGAGGTTTCGCGGCGCCCCGCAGGCTTGGATCTCGGGCCGGTTGCGGGCGGTTGAGCCGGTCCTCCCGGCTCGGCCCCGGGTTCCCCTCGCGGGCCCGCGGGATTCCGCACGCGGACGAGAGCGGCCCTGAACACTCGTGGCGTCCGTTTCCGACGGACGCCTGCGGTTCGCGCGCCCGGGTGCCGTCCGGTGGTGTCGCCGAGTCCTCGTCTACCAGGACGACTTGGTCACTCCGGGCAGGAATCCGGCGTGTGCCTGCTGGCGCGTCCGTACTCGCGAGAGTCCGAACCTGCGCAGGTAGCCGCGGGGGCGGCCGTCCGTGCTGTCGCGGTTGCGTACGCGCGTGGCGCTGGCGTCGCGCGGTTGGCGCCGCAACTCGGCGAAGGCGGCGTCCCGTTCGGCCGCGGTGGAGGACGGACGGCGGATGACCTCCTTGAGCTCGGCCCGCCGGGCGGCGTACCGCTCGACGGTCTCCTTGCGCTTCTCGTTCTTCGCGATCTTGCTTCGCTTCGCCATCAGACCTTCCCTCCTCGTGCGCGGATGCGCGCCACGGCGGCCTCGATGCCGATCGCGTCCACCGTCTTGATCGCCTTGGCGCTGAGCGTCAGGCGGACGTGGCGTCCCTCGCCGGGCAGCCAGTAGCGCTTGCGCTGGATGTTGGGGTCGAAGCGACGCGAGGTGCGCCGGTGGGAGTGGGAGATGGTGTTGCCGAATCCCGGCTTGGCGCCGGTCAGTTGGCAGTGGGCCGACATGGGTGCTGCCGCCTTCCTCGTTGGCTGGGTGTGATGCTCGACGTACGGTATCGAAAATGAAAACCGTTGTCATATACTATCCGGCATGACATGCAACGAGATCCGCCCGGCCATCGAGCTCCGCTCCACGGCGGGCACCGGGTTCACCCGGGTGACGTGCGAGAACCGGCGCACCGACCCCGGCCGCCTGGTGCCGCGCACGTACCACCCCGTGGTCGGCCGGCACGCCGACTTCCGCGAAGAGCGCTGACCACCCCGCCCCACCAGACCCCCGACCATCGAAAGGTCCTGCCATGAAACCCGGCATCCACCCCGCCTACGAGCCCGTCGTCTTCCGCGACTCCGCCTCGGGCACCGCTTTCCTCACCCGCTCCACGATGACCAGCGACAAGACGATCGAGTGGGAGGACGGCAACACCTACCCGGTCGTCGACGTGGAGATCTCCTCCGCGAGCCACCCCTTCTACACGGGCATGGCGCGCGTCCTCGACACGGCCGGCCGCGTCGAGAAGTTCCAGCGCCGCTACGGAGCCCGTTGATGGTCGGCGATCAGCGGCTGCCCGTCGTGATCGTCGCGGGGCTGCACGCCGAAGCGCGGAAGGAGGTCGTCGAGCGGCTCCTGCGGGCCGTTCCGGGCAGCGTCGCGCTGCACCACGACCTCGGCAAAGGGCCCGGCGGTACGGTGCTCCGTCTCGTACGGGACGCCTCCGGCACCGTCTCCTCCGGCGAGACGCCCCTGGTCAACGACTGTGCGTGCTGCGCGTTGCGCGAGGACCTGGTCCCGGAACTGGAGCGGCTCGCGGACGGCGGTCCGACCCGTCTCGCCGTGATCGAGCTGTGGGACTCGGTCGAACCGAAGGCCATGGCGGAGGTCATCGCCCACCACGGCGGAGACCGACTGGCGCTGACGAACGTGATCACCGCCGTGGATCCCGCCCTCGTCCTTCCCTGCCTCGCCAACGGCGACGACCTGGCCGAGGCCGGCCTGGCCGCCGCCCCTGCCGACCAGCGGACGGTCGGCGACACCTGGGCCCGTCAACTGGAGTACGCACCCGTGCTCGCCCTCGTCGACAACGACGAGGCCGACGACGAGGACCACGCCCTCCTCGCACAGCTCCATCCCACCGCGCGGCGCGTGGCCGCCGGTTCCGGCGAACTCGTCGAAGCGGCCTTCGCCGGCTTCGACGTCGAGGCCGCGGCGGCCGCCCAGCACCCCGCCTGCGCGCTGCTGCCCCAGGACGCCGACGAGGCCGGCGTCGCCACCTTCGTCTGGCGCCGCCACCGGCCCTTCCACCCGGAACGGCTGTACGAGGCGCTCGAGGACCTGTGCTGTGCCGCCGCCCGCAGCCGCGGCCGGTTCTGGCTCGCCGACCGCCCCGACACCCTGCTCGCCTGGGACGCGGCCGGCGGCGCGCTGTGCGTGGAGAGCGCCGGTCCCTGGCTGGCGTCGATGCCCGACGCCGCCTGGGAGATGGTCCCGCCCGTGCGCCGCGCGGCGGCCGCCCTCGACTGGCACCCCGAGCACGGCGACTGCTGTCAGCACCTCGTCTTCACCTCGCCCGGCCTCGACCGCGACGGGCTCGAACGGCTCCTCGACTCCTGCCTCCTGACGGACGCGGAGTACGCGTCGGGGCGCGAGGCCTGGAAGCAGCTGCCGGCCGCCTTCGACTCCCTGCTCGACGCCGCCTGACCTCGTACGACCCCACTGAAACGCTCAATCGAAGGAACCGCGACATGGCACGACGTCCCGACCCCCGCAAGCCCGTGAAGGCCCGCCCCAACCCGCTCGACGCGGCCGGAATCACGTACGTCGACTACAAGGACACCGACCTGCTGCGGAGGTTCCTCTCCGACCGGGGCAAGATCCGCAGCCGCCGCGTCACCCGCGTGACCGCCCAGCAACAGCGCTCGCTCGCCACCGCGATCAAGAACGCCCGCGAGATGGCCCTGCTGCCGTACGCGAGCCGCTGACGTCGTGGACAGCCCCGAGAAGGCCGGTGAGGGCCGTGCTGCGCCGTGGTGGCTCGGGAGGCCGATCACCGTGGGGCCTCCCGCCCCGCCGGGGCGCCCGTTACGAGCGGGTCCGGCCGTACCGCGCACGACATACCCTCGCCCCTGAGAAGAGACAGGGGAGTCATGTCCGGAGAGAAAACCTACGGGACGGTCCTGCGCGCGCTGCGTCAGCGGGCCCGCTTGACGATGGAGGAGCTGTCCGAGGCGTCGGGTGTGAGCGTCCGTGCCATCGGCGACATGGAGCGGGGCCGCAGCCGCACACCACAGCGGCGCACCGTGGTGGCGCTGGCGGACGGGCTGGGACTCGGAGTGACGGAGCGGGAGGGCCTCCTGGCGGCGAGCCGGGCAGGCCGTCCCACGCGTGCGGTGGCGGTCGCGGGCACGGCGGTGCCGCCGCGATCGGTGGAGGACTTCACCGGGCGTGGCCCCCAGCTGGCCCGGCTGAAGGGGATGGCCGAGCGGGCCGGCGCCGGTGACGGTGTGTCGATGGCGGTGATCTCGGGCCCGCCGGGATGCGGAAAGACCACCCTGGCGCTCCAGACGGCCTCGGATCTGGCGGAAGACTTCCCCGAAGGCTGCTTCATGGTGGACCTCCACGGCGTCGACGGGGCCGTGGATCCGGACGAGGCGCTGCTGAAGCTGCTGAAGGCCCTCGGGGTGTCGGACCGCCGGCTGAGCCAGGAGGGTGCGGCCGGGCACGCCGGACTGCTGCGGGCGCTGCTGGGCGAGCGGCGGTGTCTCGTGGTGCTGGACAACGCGCGCGACGAAGGGCAGGTGCGCCCGTTGCTTCCGTCGGGCGGGCGCAGCCTGGTCCTGGTGACCAGCCGACGGCCCCTGACAGGGCTGGAGGACGTCGACCGGCTGGCGTTGGAGGAGATGACCCAGGACGAGGCGGTCGAGTTGCTCCGCCGGATCCTGGGCGAAGGGCGGGCGGACGCGGAACCCGACGCCGTGGCGAGGGTGGCGGAGATGTGCGGACGCCTGCCGCTGGCCCTTCGCGTGGCCGGCAACTGGCTGGCGATCAGGTCGGCCTGGACCGTCGATCGCCTGGCGCGCCGTCTGTCCGACGAGGAACGGCGGTTGAGCGCCCTGACCGTGGACGACGTACGGGTGGAGGCGGCGTTCGAGTTGTCCTACCGGGAGCTGACGGACGAGGCCGCTCGGATGATGCGCCTGCTGAGCCTGGTTCCGGGGCCGGACATGACCGCCGCGTACGGTGCCGCGCTGGCGGACGTCGGCCTCTTCGAGGCCGAGGACGTGATGGAGGAACTGGTCGAGGCCGGGCTGCTCCAGGCCACCTTCAGCGGTCGGTACCAACTGCACGACCTGCTCAGGCTGTTCGCCCGCGGTCGCCTCTTCCGCGAGGAGCCGCCCCTCGAACTGCGGGCGGCGGACGACCGGCTGCGCGACTGGTTGCTGGACACGGCCGTGGTGGCCGGCCGCTGGTACAAGCCCAAGTACGGCGCGCCTCCGGCCTCCTGGAAGGGACTCGTCCCTCTGGAGAGTGCCGAGGACGCCCGGACCTGGCTGCAGAGCGAAGCTCCTGCCTGGCTCGCGGCGCTGCGCGACGCCGCGCAGAAGAACGAGCACGCGCGCGTCGTGGAGACGGCCGACGCCATGGAGTGGTTCTGCAACCTGTGGGTCTTCTGGGGTCACTGGTCCGAGCTCTACGAGCTCGCCGGCCGAGCGGCCGCGGCGCTCGACGCCCCCGACAAGCGCGCCTTCACCCTCAACATGCACGCATGGGCCCTCATCGCATGCGACCACCGGTACCGGGAGGCCATCGAACGGGCCGAGACGGCCCTCGGCTGCGCACGCCTCGCCGGCGACGTGCCGCAGCAGGCCTCGGCCCTCTCCCACGCGGCGGTGGCGCACCGGAAGCTGGGCGAAGTCCAGGAAGCCGCCGACAAGGCCCGCGCCTCCGTGGAGCTGTACGAGGGAATCGGCGACCGCGAGGGCTGGCTCGGGGCCATGGTCAACCTGGGGTCCTGCCTGCGTGCCCTGGGCCGTACCGGAGAGGCGCACACGCAGAACCTGCGGGTCCTCGCGTTCCTCGACGCGCCGGACAGGGAGGTCGGCGAGCACCTGGCAGGCATGGTCCGCGCCCACACGACGTACGCGCTCGGCCTCGACCACGCCCTTCTGGGCCGGTGGAGCGAGGCACTGGACCGTCATCGCGACGCGCTGGCCCGGTTCCGGAGCATCGGCATGCCCCACATGCAGGCGAGCGCGCTCCTGGGTGCGGGTGAGGCACTGATCGAACTCGGAGAGGTGGAAGAGGCCCGTGGCTGCCTCGCGGAGGTCCTCGAAATCGGCGACGCGGCCGACGCCGAGATCGTGAGCGGTGCCCGGAAGCGGCTGGAGGAGTTGTCCGCCCGGTGAACGGCCGGCGCGGCAGCGGACGATCGTGCGCTGTCGTGCCAACTCCGGGGCACGGGGAGAAAAGTCGGGCGATCGGACCGGTCGTAGCTTCGGGGTGTGCCGGGCCGCGGAAGCGGCGGGCACGGAGACACCGATCGTTTCGAAAGGACCCACCCCTCGTGTTCGACGTCACCAAGGTGCAGGCCGCCCCGAGCAAGGACCTCCTGACACCCGACAACTCGGTCATGCTCTTCGTGGACCACCAGCCGCAGATGTTCTTCGGCACCGGGAGCGGCGACCGGGCCGCGATCATCAACAGCACGGTGGGGCTCGCCAAGGCGGCGGAGGTCTTCGACGTGCCCGTGGTCCTGACGACGGTGGCCGCCGAGTCGTTCTCCGGGCCCCTGCTGCCCCAGCTGGCCGCCGTGTTCCCCGAGCACGAGGTCATCGACCGTACGACCATGAACGCCTGGGAGGACGAGGCGCTCGTCGCGGCGGTCAGGGCGACCGGCCGCAAGAAGATCATCCTGTCGGGCCTGTGGACCGAGGTCTGCCTGGTGCTGCCCGCGCTCTCCGCCCTGGAGCAGGGCTACCAGGTGTACGTCGTCGCCGACGCCTCCGGCGGCGTCACCCCGGCCGCCCACGAGCACGCCCTCCAGCGGATGATCGCCGCCGGCGCCGTGCCGGTGACCTGGGTGCAGGTCCTCCTCGAACTGCAGCGCGACTGGGCCCGCCAGGAGACCTACGGCCCCGTGACGGAGGTCGTCAAGGCCCACGCGGGCGCGTACGGCCTCGGGGTCGTGTACGCGCAGAGCGTCATCGGCGCGCACGCGGCCGGCTGACCCGCGTGGACACCGGCATTCTGATCCTGCGTCTGCTGGTGGGCCTGCTCATCGCGGGCCACGGCGTGCAGAAGGTCAGCCGGCACCTCGGCGGCAAGGGCCTCGAAGGCGGCACGGAGGAGTTCCGCGCCGACGGCTTCCGGGGCGGAGCACTCACCGCCGTGGCGGCGGGCGGGGGCCAGATCGGATCCGGCCTGCTGCTCGCGGCCGGGTTCCTGACCCCGCTCGCCGCGACCGGGGCCGTCGGAGTCATGACCGTCGCCCTCACCGTGAAGTGGCACAACGGCCTGTGGGTGCAGAACGACGGTTACGAGTACCCGCTCGTCCTCATCGGCACAGCCGCCGCCCTCGCCGCCACCGGACCGGGCGCCTGGTCCCTCGACGCCGCCCTCGGCCTCACCCCGTACCCGCTCTGGTACGCGGCCCTCGCGCTCGCGGCGGGCACCGGCAGCGGCCTGCTCGCCCGGCTCGTCCTGCACCGGACGGCCCCGGCGGCACGGACCGCCGCCCCCGGCGGACGCTGAGCGCGAGCCGCGCACGGACCGGGCCCGGCCACCCGAGAGGCCCCGCCCGAGCGGCCGGGCCCTTTCACCCCTTCCTACCAGGAGCGCCTCCATGGAAACCGCGATCACCGAATCCACCACCCCCCACGCGCCCGGCGGCGGCCAGCCGCTGCTGCACCAGAAGGGCGCCGAGACCCAGGCGTTCGGCACGCTCAAGCAGCTGCCGATCGGCCTCGGCCACGACACCCGCATGTACGCCTGCCAGCGCCTGAACCGCGTACTCGCCGACACGCAGATCCTGTACTCCCTCTACAAGAAGCACCACTGGCTCATGCGCGGGGCCACCTTCCACTCGCTTCACCTCATGCTCGACAAGCACGCGGAGGCGCAGCTCGCCATCGTCGACGCGCTGGCCGAGCGGATCCAGAGCCTCGGCGGCGTCGCCGTCGGAGATCCGCGCCACGTTGCCGAGCTGACGGTGATCCCCCGTCCGCCGAACGGCGTCGAGCAGGTCCCCGTCATGCTCTCGCGGCTCCTCGACGCCCACGAGCGGATCCTCGTCGACGCCCGGGACGCCGCCACCCGGATCGCCGCCGAGGGCGACGAGGGAAGCACCGACCTGCTCGTCTCCGAGGTCATCCGCACCGGCGAGGCCCAGGTGTGGTTCCTGGCCGAGCACCTCGTGGACACCCCGCTGGTGCGCGGCTGATGGACGACACGTACGACGTCGTCGTGGTCGGCGGCGGGCCGGGCGGCGAGGTGGTCGCCGACCGCGCCGTCCGGTCGGGACTGACGGCCGTCGTCGTCGAGGCCGAGGCGGTGGGCGGGGAGTGCTCCTACTTCGCGTGCGTGCCGAGCAAGGCCCTGCTGCGCCCCGGCGCCGCCCTGGCGGACGCGCGGTCGGTCGACGGGGCCCGGCAGGCGGTCACCGCGTCGCTCGACCCCGCACACGTCCTGGCCCGCCGTGACCGCTTCACCGGTCGAGGCGACGACACCGGCCAGACCGACTGGCTGAACGGCGCCGGCATCTCCCTCGTACGCGGATGGGGACGGCTCTCCGGCGAGCGCCGGGTGGAGGTGACCAGGGCCGACGGCACGGTCCGCACCCTGAGGGCCCGGCGCGCGGTGGTGCTCAGCCCCGGCACGGAACCCGTGCTGCCTCCGGTCGAGGGACTCGAACGGATCGGCGCGTGGACCAGCCGCCAGGCCACGACCGCTGCCGCGGTGCCCGAGCGGCTCGTCGTCATCGGCGGGGGAGTGGTGGCCTGCGAGATGGCGACCGCCTGGAGCTCGCTCGGTTCCTCCGTCACCCTGCTCGTACGGGACCAGGCCCTGCTGACCGCCTGGGAGCCGTGTGCCGGCGAAGAGGTCGCCCGGGGGCTGACCGGCCTGGGCGTGACGGTCCGCTTCGGGGTCACGGCCACCCGGGTCGGCCGGGACGAGGCCACCCGCGCCGTCACCGTGGAGACCGACGACGGTGCGACGCTCGTCTGCGACGAGGTCCTGGCCGCCGTCGGCCGACGCCCACGCACAGCCGACCTCGGCCTGGAGACCGTCGGACTGCCGGCCGACGGACGCATCCCGGTCGACGGCACCTGCCGGGTCACCGCCGTCGACGGCGACTGGCTCTATGCCGTCGGCGACGTGAACGGCCTGGCGCCGCTGACCCACATGGCCAAGCACCAGGCACGGACCTGCGCCGCGGCCATCGCCGGACGCGCCGCGGGCCGCCCCTCGGACCCCGGCGCCCGACACGCCCGGAGCACCGGCACCGACCGCCCCGTCGTGCCGCAGGCCGTCTTCACCCGCCCCGAGGTCGCGAGCGTCGGGCTCACGGAGCGGGCCGCACGCGAGGCGGGCATGACCGTGCGCGCCGTGGAGTACCGGATCGACGACGTCGCAGGCGCCGCGCTGCACGCGGACGGCTACCGCGGCCACGCCAAGCTCGTCGTCGACGAGGGCCGCGGCGTGGTCGTGGGCTGCACCCTCACCGGCCCGATGGCCACCGAACTCATCCACACCGCAACCGTCGCCATCGTCGGAGAGGTGCCGCTCGAACGGCTGTGGCACGCCGTCCCCGCCTTCCCGACCGTCAGCGAGGTCTGGCTGCGCCTCCTCGAGGCCTACGGCCTCTGAGGCGCCCCCACTCACCCGCACCCCCCCCGCAGGACCCACGAAGGAGAACCCCTCATGCCCCACCCGCCGATCCTCGAACCCGCCGCCCGGGCCTTCGCCGACGCCACCGCCCAGCCGCCGTTCCTGTACCAGATCCCCGTGGTGGACGGCCGCAAGGCCGTGGACGACGTCCAGAGCGGTGGAGACGTCCCGCTGCCCGCCGTCGACGAGGAATGGGTCACCGTCCACGGCGGTCCGACCGGCGACGTGCGCGCCCGGATCGTCCGCCCGCGCGGCGCCACCGGCCCGCTGCCCGTCATCCTCTACCTCCACGGCGCCGGCTGGGTCTTCGGCAACGCCCACACCCACGACCGGCTCGTCCGCGAGCTTGCCGTCGGCGCGCGGGCGGCGGTCGTCTTCCCCGAGTACGACCTCTCGCCCGAGGCCCGGTACCCCGTCGCCATCGAACAGAACTACTCCGTCGCCCAGTGGATCGCCCGCGAGGGGCACCACAAGGACCTCGACGGCACCCGCATCGCCGCCGCGGGCGACTCGGTCGGCGGCAACATGACGGCCGCCCTCACCCTCATGGCCAAGCAGCGCGGCGACGTCCGCCTCACCCACCAGGTCCTGTTCTACCCCGTGACCGACGCGCGCTTCGACACCGAGTCGTACGACCTCTTCGCCGAGGGCTACTTCCTGCGCCGTGACGCCATGAAGTGGTTCTGGGACCAGTACACGACCGAGGAGGCCGAACGCGCCCAGATCACCGCCTCCCCGTTGCGCGCCACCACCGAGCAGCTCACCGGGCTGCCACCGGCCCTGGTGATCACCGCCGAGGCGGACGTCCTGCGCGACGAGGGCGAGGCGTACGCGGACAGGCTCCGTGCCGCCGGGGTCCCCGTCACCGCTCTGCGCGTCCAGGGGACCATCCACGACTTCGTCATGCTGAACGCGCTGCGCGAGACGCGGGGCGCGGAACTGGCCATCGGCCTCGCGGCCGACACCCTGCGCAAGGCCCTGGCATGACCAGGCCGTCGACGAGCACGTCCACGAGCATGCCGGTGGCGGGCCTCGTCCCCGCCCCGCGACGGGATCCGGCGCACGCCGACCTCCTCGTCCGCAACGCGAAGGTGTTCACGGGTGACCCCGCCCGCCCCGAGGCCAGGGCCGTCGCGATCCGCGACGGCCGGATCGCGGCCCTCGGCGACGACCACGGCCTCGCCCCCCTCGTCGGACCGGAGACCAAGGTCGTCGACGCGCTCGGCCGCCGGGTCGTCCCCGGTCTGAACGACGCGCACCTGCACGTCATCAGAGGCGGCCTGAACTACGTGCTGGAGCTGCGCTGGGACGGCGTACGAAGCCTCCGCCACGCCCTCGCCATGCTGCGGGAGCAGGCCGGACGCACCCCCAAGGGGCAGTGGATCCGGGTCGTCGGAGGCTGGACCGCCGAACAGTTCGCCGAGCGCCGGATGCCGACGGTCGCCGAGCTGAACGCCGCCGCCCCCGAGACCCCCGTCTTCCTCCTCCACCTCTACCAGTCGGCTCTGATGAACCGGGCCGCCGTACGAGCCGCCGGGTTCACGCGCGAGACCCCCGACCCACGGGGCGGACAGATCGTGCGGGGAAGGGACGGTGAACCCAACGGCGTCCTCCTCGCGGCGCCCAGCGCCCTCATCCTCTACTCGACCCTGGCCAAGGCGCCGCCGCTGGACGAGGACGACAAGCGGACGTCGACCCGTCACTTCCTGCGTGAGCTCAACCGCTTCGGTCTGACCTCCGCGGTCGACGCCGCGGGCGGGTTCCAGAACTTCCCCGACGACTACGCGACGGTCGTCGACCTCGCCAGGTCGGGGGAGCTGTCGCTGCGGATCGCCTACCACCTGTTCCCGCAGACGGCCGGCCAGGAGCTCGCCGACCTGAAGCGCTGGACGGAGACGGTGAAGCCCGGGGACGGGGACGAGTGGCTCCGGCTGAACGGCGCGGGCGAGAACCTGACCTGGGCCGCCGCCGACTTCGAGAACTTCTCCGAACCCCGGCCCGAGCTCGCCGACGGGTACGAGGCCGAGTTCGAGCAGGCGGTGCGGCTCCTGATGGAGAACGGCTGGGGATTCCGGCTCCACGCGACCTACGACGAGACGATCCGCCGCGACCTGGCCGTCTTCGAGAAGCTCGCGGCGGAGGGACTCTTCCCCGGCGGCAACCGCTGGCTCTTCGACCACGCCGAGACCGTCTCGACCGACAGCCTGGACCGGATTGCGGCCCTGGGCGGCGCCCTGTCCGTCCAGAACCGCATGTCCTTCCAGGGCACCGCCTTCCGCGACCGCTACGGAGCCGAGGCCGCCGCCCACGCCCCGCCGATCCGGGCCATGCTCGACCGCGGCCTGACCGTCGCCGCCGGAACCGACGCCACCCGCGTCTCCTCGTACAACCCCTGGGTCGCACTCCACTGGCTGGTGACCGGGCGCACCATCGGCGGCACCGCGCTCCGCCCGGCCGAGGAGCTGATCGCCCGGGAGACCGCCCTCGGTCTCTACACGCTCGGCGGAGCCCGGCTCACCGGCGAGCAGGACGTCAAGGGAAGCCTGCGGGAGGGCTGGTACGGCGACCTCGCGATCCTCTCCGAGGACTTCCTGACCGTGCCCGACGACGTCATCCCCGACATCGAGTCCGTGCTGACCGTCGTCGGCGGCCGCATCGTCTACGCGGGCGCGGAGTACGAGGGACTCGACGAGGCCCTCCCGCCGGTCCGTCCGGAATGGAGCCCCGTGGCCCGCTTCGGCGGCCACCGGAGCGGTGCCCGCCAGGCGGCGCAAGTGGCCGAGGCCGTCGCCGAATCCGAGCTGCACCGCCGGTGGCGCGTCACCCGGGGCTCCACTCCCGAGACGCCTCCGCCGTTCCTCGACCCCTGCTTCGCGCCCTGAACGAGAGACCCCCACGATGAGTACTGATCCCGCCCCCGACGCCGACGCGGGCACCGGACCGGCCGGCCGGCCGGACGCCGCCCCTGGGCGCCGCTTCGAACCGGACCTCCGGTCGATGACCCGGATCAACCTCCGCCCCATCGCCTCACCCATGCCGCTCGGCTTCTTCACCGTGGCGATCGCCTCCGCGATGACGGGATGCGCACAGCTCGGACTCTTCGAGGCCGGGGCCCGCAGCGCCGTCGCCCTCTGCGTACTGCCCGCCTTCGCCCTGCAACTGCTGGTCAGCGTCCTGGCCTTCGGCGCCCGTGACGTGATCGCGGCGACGCTCATGGCCGTCTTCGCCGGCAGCTGGCTGGCCTACGCCCTCGTCGTGCTCGACGGAGCGGCCGACGGCCCGCGCGTGCTGGGCGTCTTCAACCTGGCGCTCCTCGCCTTCGGGGCACTGATGACCGCCGTGACCCGCCCCAAGCGCGCGCTGTGGCTCGTCCTGGCGGTCTCCCTGCCCCGCTGGGCCGCCGCCGGCCTGTCGGGTCTCACCGGCGCCGAAGGGCTCACGCGCACGTCCGGGGCTCTCGGACTCGTGGTGGCGCTCGTCGCGATGTACGCCGCGTTCGCGCTGATGCTGGAGGACATGCGCAGCGAGGAGGTCCTGCCCCTCGGCCGCAGCGGCCCCGCCCACGCCGCCGTGGAGGGCGACCTGGCGGTCCAGCTCCGCGACCTGGAGCGCCAGGCAGGTGTGCGCCGCACGCTCTGAACCCCCCCGCCGCACCGACCCGATTTCCGACCCCCGACCCACACACCCAGGAGTTCCCGCATGCCCCGACCCGTCAGCCCCACCGTCGTCCTGGTCCACGGAGCCTTCGCCGACGCCTCCAGCTACGCCCGCGTCATCCCCGAACTGACCGCCGCCGGCCTGAAGGCGGTCGCTCCGGCGGTGCCCAACCGCGGCCTCGTCGACGACGCCGCGTACATCGCCTCGGTGATACGCGCCATCGACGGCCCCGTGATCCTCGTGGGGCACTCCTACGGCGGCGCCGTCATCACCCTCGCCGGTACGGAGGACAACGTCCGTGCCCTGGTCTACCTGGCCGGATACGCCTTGGAGGAAGGCGAGAGCCTGGGCGAGCTGCAGGGGCGCTTCCCCGACTCGGGTCTCGCCGACGCGCTCGTGTACACGCCGTTCCCCGGAGCGGGGCCCGCCGAGCCCGGTACCGACGTCTCGGTGGAGGCCGAGAAGTTTCCCGCCCTCTTCGCAGCGGACATCGCCCCTGAGCTCGCCGCCGTACTCGCTGTCTCCCAACGGCCGCTGGCGGCAAGGGCCTTCGCCGAGGCAGCACCGGTCGCGGCATGGAAGACCAAGCCCTCGTGGGGGCTGGTCGCCACCTCCGACCGGACCATCAACCCCGACGTGGAGCGCTACGGCTACCAGCGGGCCGGCATGACCACCGTCGAGGTCGACTCCTCGCACCTCGTCATGCTGGCCCGGCCCGAGGCCGTGGCCGCGCTGATCCAGGAAGCGGTCCGCACCACCGCCCACTGACCCGCGAGCGCGTCTCGGAGGCCGTGCCGGGCCCACCCCTCGGGGTGGGCCCGGCACCGTGCTTGGTGCCGTGACCTGCGAGTTCGCTGGACTGACACACCGTATTCTTTCCTGGGGCGGGGAGGAAAGAGGAGTGGTGTACGGGGAGAAGCCGTTCGGGGCCGTTCTGCTCGGTCTGCGGCAGCGGGGCCGTCTGACGCGGGAGGAGCTGGCCGAGGCGTCGGGCGTGAGCGTCCGGGCCATCGGCGACATGGAACGGGGACGCAGCCGGGTTCCGCAACGGCGCACCGCGATGGCGCTGGCGGACGGTCTGGGGCTCGTGGACGCGGAGCGGGAGGCGCTGCTGGCCACGGCTCGCGCGGCGCGTCCGACGTGCGCGGTCGCGGTGACGGGGACGGTCGTGCCGCCGCGATCGGTGGGGGACTTCACGGGCCGGGAACCGGAGATGGCGCTGCTCCGGGAGGCCGCGGAACGGGCATCGGCCGGCCAGAGGGTCTCGACATGGGTCGTCTCGGGTCCTCCGGGGTGCGGGAAGACGACGCTGGCGCTGAAGGCGGCGGCGGACCTGGCGGAGGGGTTCCCCGACGGGCACTTCGTGGTGGATCTTCACGGAGTGGACGGCCCCGTGGAGACGGGCGAGGCGCTGCTGAGGCTGCTGAAAGCCCTGGGCGTGCCGGACCGCCGGCTGGCGCACGAGGACCAGCAGGGCCGCGCGGGACTGCTGAGGACGCTGCTGGGCGACCGCCGGTGCCTGGTGGTCCTGGACAACGCCCGCGACGAGCAGCAGGTCCGCGCGCTGCTGCCCGCGGGCGGGCGCAGCCTGGTGCTGGTCACCAGCCGGCGGCCCCTGACCGGCCTGGAGGAGGTCCACCGCCTGGCGCTGTCGGAGATGACGCAGGACGAGGCGGTCGATCTGCTGCGCCGGATCCTGGGCGAGGAGCGGGCGGACGCGGAAGCCGGGGCCGTGGCACGGGTGGCGGAGCTGTGCGGGCGACTGCCGTTGGCCCTGCGGGTGGCGGCGAACTGGCTGACGGTCCGTTCCGGATGGACCGTCGACCACCTGGTCCGGCGCCTGGCCGACGAGGAACGCCGACTGGGCGCGCTCGCCGCCGGCGACGTGCGGGTGGAGGCGGCCTTCGAGCTGTCCTACCGTCAGTTGACCGGCCAGGCCGCGCGGATGCTGCGGCTGCTGAGTCTGGTGCCGGGCCCGGACATGACCGCCGCCTACGGCGCCGCTCTGACCGCGACCGACGTCTTCGAGGCCGAGGACGTGATGGAGGAGCTGGTCGAGGCCGGCCTGCTGCAGCCCACCTTCACCGGTCGCTACCAACTGCACGACCTACTGCGGCTGTTCTCCCGCGTCCGTCTGTCCCGCGAGGAGGAAGCCCACGAGCGGGAGGCGGCCGACGACCGGCTGCGCGCCTGGCTGCTGGAGACGGCCGCGGTCGCCGGCCGCTGGTACCAACCCGGGTACGGGGCGCCGCCCTCCTCCTGGCGCGGCCTGGTTCCGCTGGGGAGCGCCGACGAGGCCCGGGCCTGGCTCCAGAGCGAAGCCCCGTCCTGGCTCGCCGCGCTGCGCGGCGCCGCCCACAGGGGTGAGCACACCCAGGTCGTGGAGACCGCTCGTGCCATGGAGTGGTTCTGTGACCTGTGGGTCCACTGGGGACACTGGCCCGAGGTCTTCCGCTTGGCGAGCGAGGCCGCTGCCGCCCTTGACGACCCGTACATGCGGGCCTTCCACCTCAACTGCCACTCCTGGGCGCTGAACACCTGCGAACAGAGCTACCACGAGGCCATCGAACGGGCCGACGAAGCCCTGGAGCACGCCCGGCGCGCACAGGACGTGCACCAGCAGGCCTCGGCGCTGGTGCACGCGGCGAGCGCGCACCGGCAACTCGGCGATGCCCAGGCGGCTTCGGAGAGAGCTCTCGCCGCCGTCGACCTGTCGGAAGACGCCGGCCACTACGAGGTCTGGCCCCAGGCCGTGCGCCTCTACGGAACCTCCCTGCGTCTGCTCGGCCGTCCCGAGGAATCCCTGGCCGAGCACGAGCGCGTCATCGCCTTCCTCGACGCGCCCGACTGCCCGGTGAGCGGGTTCGTCGCCGACGTCTTCCGCGCCCACACGATCCAGGCGCTCGGTCTCGACTGTGCCGCACTGGGGCGGTGGCGGGAGGCGGCCGACCACTATCGCAACGCCCGGATCCAGTCGAGTCGCATCGGCGTGTCCCACAGGGAGGCCGAACAACTGCTGCACCTGGGAGAGGCCCTGATCGAACTGGGCGAAACCGAGGAGGCCCGCTACTGCCTGCGCCAGGCCCTCGCCCTCGGCGACGCGGCGGACGACAAGGAGCTGGAGGCCGCACAGAGGCTGCTGGACACGTTCCCTGCCGAGTGAGGAGCCCCTGCCGCGGGGCCGGGGGATCAACCACGGTGCCGGTGCAGGGCGACGTGCACGGTGTCGAGGGTCTGGACGAGGGCGGCGCGGGCGGAGTCCGTGTCGCGGAGCGGATCGAGCACCATGAAGCCGTGGATCGTCCCCTGATAGCGCAGGGAGACCACCGGTACGCCGGCCGCCCGGAGCTTCGTCGCGTACGCCTCACCCTCGTCGCGCACCACATCGGCCTCGCTGGTGACCACCAGCGCCGGGGGGAGTCCGGTGAGCTGCTCCAGGGACGCCCTCAGCGGTGACGCGGTGGCCTGGCGCCGCTGCCGTACGTCGGGCAGGTACTGGTCCCAGAACCAGCGCATGGTCTCGCCGCCGAGGAAGTACCCGGCGGCGAATTCCCGGTACGAGGGGGTGTCGCACCCGGCGTCGGTGACCGGGCAGAGCAGCACCTGTTGCAGCAGCCGCACCCCTCCGCGCTCCTTGGCGAGCAGGGTCAGGGCCGCCACGAGATTGCCACCCGCCGACTCGCCCACGGCGGCCATCCGGCTTCCGTCCAGGCCGATCTCGCCGCCGCGCTCGCAGATCCACCGCGCAACCGCGTAGCACTGCTCGACGGCGACCGGATACCGCGCCTCGGGGACGCGCTCGTACTCGACGAAGACCACGGCCGCGTCCGTGCCGAGGGCGAACGCGCGCACCAGACGCCGATGGGTGCCGGCGTCGCCCAGGGTCCAGCCCAGCCCGTGCAGGAAGAGCACGACGGGGATCTCGCCGACGCTGTCGGCGGGCCTGACCACCTGCACCCGGACGTGGCCGGTCGGCCCTCCCGGCACTGCGAACCACTCCGTGGAAGTGGCTTCCACGTCGAGAGGGTCGGGGGCGTCCTCTCCCTGGAGACGCGCAAGGGCAAGACGTGCCTGTGCCAGGTCCGGGTCGTGCGTCGGCGGCGGACAGGTGTGCCGGGCCACGAACGCCCGGGTGGGATGGTCCAGGACCGGGCGCCGAGCGGACGAGGGGGCGAAGTCGGTCACGCACGGTCTCCTGCCGAGTGGGCCTGAAGCGAAAGAGTGGGTCGGTGCACCGGGTCCCCGGTCGAGCGGCGGAACGCGATGCGGCGACTGTCGGGCCTGGGGCACCGCCCGCGGCACAGGGCACCCGGCGCGGCTCCGAGCGGGGACCTTACCCCCTGGACGGCGGGAGGTCAGCCCCCTGTCGGGCGGTGTCGCGGACGTCGGCGGCGTTCTCGGGGGCGGTTCCGGGCGCCGGGACGACCGCCGAGGACCGCCCGGGGCCGTCCCGGGCCGTGCGCAGGTCGCGCCATTCGCGGGGGGAGACACCGTAGGCGGCGCGGAAGGACCGGCTGAAATGCGCGGGGTTGACGAATCCCCACCTCTGGGCCACGGCGGACACGGTGGGGGCCGTCCTGCCGCGGCGGGCCAGTTCGCGCCTGCACTCCTCCAGGCGCCGTCGCCGGACGAACTGACCGACAGTGGTCCCCTCGCCCTCGAACAGCCGGTGCAGGTACCGGACGGAGATCCTGTGCTCCCTGGCGATGTGCTCCGGAGACAGATCCGGGTCGCCCAGGTTCCGGTTGATGTGGTCGAGGACGCGCAGCATCAGATGGCTCCGGGCGTCCGTGTCCGTGCCGCCCCGGTGGGCCCGTTCCGCGATCAGGGTGGAGAACAGGTCGACGACGTTGCCGGCCAACCGGTTCGCGACGGCCGGCGGGTAGCCGTCGGCGGTGGAGGAGGCCAGGGCGGCCAGGAACGGGAGCAGCATCGCGCCGACACCGTCCCCGGTGCCGATGGCGCTGCCGGTGACCTGCCGGATGTCGTCGTCCGACACGCCCAGCGTGCGGCGCGGAAGCTGAAAGACGTGCGTGGCGAACCGCCGCGGGTAGTCGAAGGAGTACGGCCGGGTCGTGTCGTACACCACCAGGTCGCCCTCCCCCACCTCGGCCCGCCTGCCGTCCTGGACGAAGGTGGCCGTGCCGGACATCTGGACACCGACCGCCACGAGCGCCTCGGACGACCTGGCGATCAGCGCCGGCGTGCGGCTGACCCGCTCCGCGTCGGCCTCCATGGTGCAGACCTGGAGATAGCCGAGACGGTCGGTGGCGATCCGGCCGTCGAACGGCCCGTCGCCCCGAGGGACGACCGTCATCGGCACCAGCGTCCTGCTGACCGCGTCGTTCCAGTACGCGACCTTGTCCTGGTCCGGCACGGAGGCGGTCGACAACACCAAGCTCAAAGTGCTCTCCGCTCAGGGGAAGTGACTCCGGGGCTGCGACGGTCGGGAACGGGACGCCGCACCTCCCCGGAAGGCGGCGGCCCGTGTACGGCGGGGCCGGACGGCTCGTCGCACGGGCGACGACCTCGCCGGAGCGTGACCGGACCGCTTCGGCGAGGCCCGGGTTCCCGCCCGCACCGAACAGCCAAGCAGCGGGCCGTGCCTGTCTCCAGGCAGAACCACAGGCAGGAACGGCGGGAGCGGAACACTGCGCTCACGGGCAAGACGCCGTGCGTGATGCGACAACAGGCGGCGCCGACGGGCCCGTAGCGTGACGGCGTTCCGTGCCGGACCAGGGCGCGGACCAGCCACTTCGCCTCAAGGAGACAACCCATGCCCTACATCACCGTGGGCCAGGAGAACACCACCGCCGTCGACCTCTACTACGAGGACCACGGCACCGGGCAGCCGGTCGTCCTCATCCACGGCTTCCCGCTCGACGGCCACTCCTGGGAGCGGCAGACCGCCGCGCTGCTCGACGCCGGCCACCGTGTGATCACGTACGACCGCCGCGGATTCGGGCAGTCCTCCCAGCCGACGACCGGCTACGACTACGACACCTTCGCGGCCGACCTGAACACCGTGATGGAGACCCTCGACCTGAACGACGCCGTCCTCGTCGGCTTCTCCATGGGCACCGGCGAGGTCGCCCGCTACGTGTCCACGTACGGCTCCGCCCGCGTCGCCAAGGTCGCCTTCCTGGCCTCGCTGGAACCCTGCCTGCTCAAGACCGACGACAACCCGGACGGCGTGGCCCCGAAGGAGTTCTTCGACGGCGTCGTCGCCGCGGTCAGGGCCGACCGCTACGCCTACTACACCGCCTTCTTCGAGGACTTCTACAACCTCGACGAGAACCTGGGCACCCGGATCAGCGAGGAAGCGGTCCGCAACAGCTGGAACACCGCGGCCGGCGGCGGCTCCTTCGCCGCTTCCGCCGCGCCCGCGACCTGGTACACCGACTTCCGGGCCGACATCCCGGCCGTCGACGTGCCCGCCCTCATCCTGCACGGCACGGCCGACCGCATCCTGCCCGCCGAGGGCACCGCGCGCCCCTTCCACAAGGCGCTCCCCTCCGCCGACTACGTCGAGATCGAGGGCGCCCCGCACGGCCTGCTGTGGACCCACGCGGAGGAGGTCAACGCCGCCCTCCTCGCCTTCCTGGCGAAGTGACGCACCGTCGGCCGGGCGGCACGGGGTGAGCACGTCGCCGCGGCGGCCGGGAAACCCGGCCCGCCCCGCCGGCGCGACGGTGCACGGGGCTGCGGGGCGGGGGCGTGCTCGTCCTCGTGGCCGTACCGGTCAGAGAATTCGCCAGGCGACGGCATACGGCTGGGCGAACTGGGTGATCCGGAAGGCGCTGACGACGACCTCGGCCTCCCCGGCCGGGATGTTCCGCCAGTCGACCTGCTCGACGTTGTTGACACGGTCGAACCCGGGATCCGTGCCCATGTTGCCGTGGCGCTCCTGGCCGCCCGCTCGGACGATCAGGTCGAGGTCGTTCTGCAGGGCCTTGCCAGGGGGGTCCGTCCAGACGAGGGTGACCTTCAGGCGGGTCGCCCCTTCCGGGACCGCGATGAGAAACGTACGCTCTTCTCCCTGGTCCAGCTCCTTGGCGTCGGTGAAACCCGCCCGGCCGGCGTCGGTCGGCAGGACGACGGCCTGCTGGAGGTTGACGATGCCGAAGCCGGAGTTGTTGTTGGGGGAGGAGCCCGTTTCGCTGGGGACGTACTGACCCTTCAGCTCGTCGGCGCCGTTGATCAGCATGGCCTTGATGAGCGCCGCGCTGGGCTTGGGCGTGCCGTTCTTCACCAGCGTCTCGCGCAGTACCGCCACACAGCCGGCGACCAGCGGGGTGGCCATGCTGGTGCCGCTCTCGAACATGAACGCGGGGTCCGTGGAGACGCCGAAGCGAGCGTTGTCGGGCGCGAGGCGCGAGCGCGTCGAAAGGATCGCCGTGCCGGGAGCGACGACGTCGGGCTTGATCCGGCCTTCCTGAGTGGGGCCGCGGCTGCTGAAGGCCGCCATCCCGGCGGGGTTGTCCGCCATCCTGTCGCCGCGGATCGGCGGGGCGGGGTACGAGGACGGCCTCAGGTCGTCGTAGGTGTGGGGGATCTGGGGGCGGTCGCCCTCGCTGGCGCCGACGGTGATGACGTTCTTGGCGCCGGTCTCCCCGCTGACGGCCCTCAGGTTGATCCGGCCGTCACCGTCGTGGTCCGTGCCGTCGTTGCCCGCGGCGAAGCAGATGACGAAGTCCTTGTTGTCCCAGACGAACCGATCGACCTCGCGCGCGCTCTGGTTGTACGGAAGGGCCGGGGTGATCGGACCCCACGAGTTCGTGTGGATCCGCACCCCGTCCTCCAGGAAGGGCGGCTCGAAAAGGTCACGCAGGTTCGGGGGGATGCCGGACAGCGAGCCGTCGTCGGCCAGCACGGACTGGAGGACCAGTCTCGCCTCGGGGGCCGTGCCGGTGACGGGGCCGCCCATCGACGCCGACGTGCCGTCGCCGAGAACCGAGCCCGCCACGTGCGTGCCGTGCCCGTCGGGGTCGTCCGCCCTCGCGGGGCTCGTACGGCCGAGGGCGACCAGACGCTTGACCCGGCCGGTGAAGGCGGGGTGCACATTGGTGGTGGACCCCTTGTCGAACCCGGTGTCGGCGACACACACGATCTGGCCTTCGCCCCGGAACTTCGTGCCGTTGAGGGACACATGGGCGTGCATGAGGTTTCCCGCGACGGTGTTGTACAGCACCCTCTCGGGGACCTCCTCGATCTCCTTCACCTCATCGAGCGCGGCCAGCGCCTCCAGGTCCTCCTGGCGGACCGTCATGCGCACCTTGTCGCCCTCGGGACGTACGTCGCCGGGGCTGACGCCGGCCGCCGCCGCGATCCGGTCCCGTAGTCCGTCCGTGTTCACCTCGACGTCCTCGTGCAGCACGACGTCGACGGTCCGGGGCCGGGAACCCACCGCCTCCAGGGGATCGGCCAGCACGGCGATCCCCGGGCGCAGGCGGTTCGACCGGAGCGATTGGGTGATCTTGAAGCCCTTGAAGTACACGTCCGCCCAGGCCACGAAGGGCAGGGCGCGCACCGCGTCCAGGTCCCTGGACCGGAAGCCGCACAGATAGGTGTCGTCCGGAACGTATTCCTGGATCACCACCCCGAGTGCCGTGAGTTCTTCCTTCTCCTCGGTCGTGGGCGGGTGGGTGGTCTGGATGAGCACGTAGTTGGACGCGGTGGCGTCCTCCGACACCAGCGAGGCGGCGACCAGCTCATCGGCCTGGGCCAGCGGGTCCACCGTCACGCCGTTGATGGTGATACGGGACATGCCGAACTCCCGGAGGGTGTGGGTGATGAGGAAGGCACGCACCGGTGGTCGGGATGGTCGCCGCCACTGCCCGTGCCGACGCCCGCGCGTCGGGAGCCCTCCCGGTCCCACGGCACGCCTGGCTGCGCGTCACTTCCGTGCGACCAACACGCTAGGCGCGCGATCGTCCGCCGGCACGTGGAGTCCCCGGGAAGACCGCCATCCGGGCCCGATGTTGCTCCGAAGGGGCCATTCCCGCCCCGTCCGCACGCCGCCGAAGAGGAGTTCCCCCGCTGGAACACAGCCACCGGTGACCGGAGGCCGCTTGTCCCGAGGACCGACAGGACGGCGAACACGAGCAAGCGCGTGCCCACGGGGACGCGTATGACCGCGGGCAGGGCGAAGGCTACCGGCCCGGCCGTACGGCGGCATGCGGGGTGCGGGCGCGGCTCTCCGTCCGGACCGGGCCGACGCGACCTCACCTGCCGGGAGGACGACGGTGCCCCTGCCGGATGCCGGCAGGGGCACTGTGCCCGTTCACCGTGCCCGGGCCGTACGGGCGAGGGCGTCCCGGGCCGCTTCTTCGGCGAGGGCGCGGTCCTCCGGGACCACGCCGATGCGGGTGCGGCGGTCGAGGAGGTCGGAGGCGTCGAGGGCGCCTTCGTGGCGGACCGCCCACACCAGTTCGGCGCCCGTGACGGGGTGGCCGGGCACGACGGGCCCGGCCAGGGCGGGGTCTTCGAGACCGAGGGCGTGGACGGCCGGGGCTTCGGAGCCGTAGCGCCGTACGAGGCGGGGCGGGACGTCGAGACCGGCGAGGGTCCCGGGGCCGGCCGCGCCGACGAGGGGGACGGACGCGGTGCGGCACGCGCCGGCGGCCAGGCCGCGGACGGCGACGGCCGCGTCGACGGCGTCCTGGGCCATGCGGCGGTAGGTGGTCAGCTTGCCGCCGACGACGGTGACGATGCCGTCGGGCGAGGTGAGCACGGCGTGCTTGCGCGAGATGTCCGCGGTGCGGCCCTCCGGGCCCTGGGCGTCGAGCAGGGGCCGCAGTCCGGCGAAGGCCCCCACCACGTCGGAGCGGTGGACGGTGACGTCGAGGGCGGAGCCGAGGACGTCGAGGAGGAAGCCGATGTCGGTCTCGGGGACCTCCGGCACGTCGGGGACGTCGCCGTCGACGGGCTCGTCGGTGAGGCCGACGTACACGCGCCCGTCGCCCTGGGGCAGGACCAGGACGAAGCGGTTCGTCTCGCCGGGGATCGGGATGTGCAGTCCGGCGGAGAGCCGGCCGAGGGTTTCCGACCGCAGGACGAGGTGGGTGCCGCGCGAGGGGCGGAGACGTACGTCGTCGACGAGGCCGCCCGCCCAGACCCCGGCCGCGTTGACGACGGTGCGGGCGCGGACGCGGAGCTCCTGGCCGGTGGTCTCGTCGCGCACCAGCGCGCCGTCGCCGTGGAGTTCCAGGGCCCGGGTGCGGGTGAGGACGCGGGCGCCGTAGGCGGCCGCGGTGCGGGCGATCGCGGTCACCAGGCGTGCGTCGTCGGAGAGCTGTCCGTCCCAGGAGAGCAGTCCGCCGCGCAGGCCGACGGGGCGCAGGGCCGGGGCGAGGTGGCGGGTCTCGACGGCGGACAGCGTGCGCGGCTGCGGCAGCGTGCGGCGCGAGGTGCGGGCACCGACGCGCAGCAGGTCGCCCGCGACGAATCCGGCGCGGGCGAGGGCGGCCTGGCCGCGGCTGACGAGCGGGGTGAGGGGGAGCACGAAGGGATGGGCGCGGACGAGGTGGGGGGCGGTGCGTTCCATGAGGATGCCGCGCTCGACGGCGCTCTCGTGGGCGACGTCGAGCTGCCCGGACGCGAGGTAGCGCAGTCCGCCGTGGATCAGCTTGGAGCTCCAGCGGGAGGTGCCGAACGCCAGGTCGTGGGCGTCGATCGCGGCGACGCGGAGTCCGCGGGTGGCGGCGTCGAGCGCGGCTCCGGCTCCGGTGGCGCCGAGCCCGACGACGAGTACGTCGACGATGTCGCCGTCGGCGAGCCGGTCCAGTTCGCGTCGGCGCCGCTCGGCGTCGAGCGAGGAACCGGGCAGGGCGGTGCTGCTCGTGGGGTTGGTGGGGCTCATGGCGTGAGGGTCCTCTCAAGGAGGGTGCGCAGCTCTTCGAGGAAGGCGGCTTCGCTCAGTTCGGGATCGTCCTCGTCGGCCATGGTGCGCAGCGAGAGCGTGAAGGACTGGACGACGAGCAGCAGGGACCGGGCTTGCAGGTCGGTGTGGACGCGGCGTACGGAACCGTCCTCGTGCCCTTCGTCCAGCGCGGTGACGAGGAGCCCGAGGAGGGCGTCCTGGCTGGCGCCCCGCCGGTCGAGGACGTACGGCAGCAGCAGCTCGGGGTCGACGTCGAGGATCTTCCGGAACAGCGGATGCGACCGGAACGCGGCGACTCCCGCCACCAACCCCTCGACGATTCGGGCCCGTTCGGGCCGGTCGTCGTCGGCGGGCGGCATGGCGTCGGCGGCGGCGGCGATCCATTCACGGGTCATCAGGTCGCCGACGAGGGTCCGCACGTCGGGCCAGCGCCGGTACAGCGTCATCCGGGACACGCCGGCCCGCCGGGCGACGTCGGTGAGGGTGGTTCGCCGTACGCCGACGGCGAGCACGCAGTCGCGTGCCGCGTCGAGTACGGGATCTGCGTCCGCATGGTTGTGACGAATGGGCGTCATCTGTCACAGTGTAATGCCAGTGCGGGCCGAGCGGCAGCGCCGTCCGTGAAACAGACCGTGAGGAACCTCTCGAAGTGGACATGTTGTGGAGCGGCTGGGGCGACCCGGCCAAGGCGGCGCCCCTGCCCGACTCGGTGACCGGCCTGCTGCGGGACCTGCTCGGCGTCACGCCGCGCGAGAGCGGCCCGTCCGTCCTCGCCGACATCGACGTGCCCGCCCCGGCACTGACCGACGAGGCGAGGGGAGCGCTGCGCGCCGCCGTCGCCGCACCCGACGGCCTGCGGGACGACGCCGAGAGCCGCATCCGCCACACCCGGGGCAAGTCGACCCCCGACCTCCTGCGCATCCGTGCCGGCGAGGTCGACGACATCCCGGCCGCCGTCGTGCTCCCCGCCGGTCACGACGAGGTCCTCGCCGTCCTGCGCGCCTGCGCGGACCACGGCCTGTCCGCCGTTCCGTTCGGCGGCGGCACCTCCGTCGTCGGCGGCCTCGCGCCCACCACGAAGCGGCCCTTCGTGGCCCTGGACCTCGGCCGGCTCGACCAGCTCCTCGCCGTCGACGAGGTGTCGCGCACCGCGACCCTGCAGCCCGGCCTGCGCGGCCCGCAGTGCGAGGCGCTGCTCAACGAGCGCGGCTGGACGCTCGGCCACTTCCCGCAGTCCTTCGAATGGGCGTCCATCGGCGGATTCGCCGCGGCCCGCTCCAGCGGCCAGGCCTCGGCCGGCTACGGCCGCTTCGACGAGATGGTCGTCGGCCTGACGGTCGCCACCCCCGAGGGCACCCTGTGGAGCGGCCGCGCCCCGCGCTCCGCCGCCGGTCCCGACCTGCGCCAGCTGATCCTCGGCTCCGAAGGCGCCCTCGGCGTGATCACGTCGGTGACCGTACGCGTCCGTCCGCTGCCGCAGAAGCGGATCTACGAGGGCTGGCGCTTCACCTCCTTCGAGGCCGGCACGGAGGCACTGCGCCGGCTCGCCCAGGACGGCCCGCGACCCACGGTGCTGCGGCTGTCGGACGAGACCGAGACCTTCATCGGACTGGCACAGCCGGATGCCATCGGCACCACCGAACTCCCGCAGAACCCCGGCTGCACGGCCATCGTCGGCTTCGAGGGCACCGAAGCCGACACGGCCGCCCGCCGCGCCGCCGCGCGTGAGGTCCTCCTCGCCTGCGACGGCGAGTTCCTCGGCGAGGAGCCCGGCGACAAGTGGGAGCACGGCCGCTACGACGCGCCCTACCTGCGCGACGCGCTGCTCGACGCCGGCGCGTTCGCCGAGACGCTGGAGACGGCCGCCTTCTGGTCCGCGATCCCCGGCCTCTACGCGGCGGTACGCGACGCGCTGACCAACACCCTCACCGAGGCCGGCACCCCGCCGCTCGTCATGTGCCACATCTCGCACACCTACGAGAACGGCGCCTCGCTGTACTTCACCGTCGTCTCCGCGCAGGGCGAGGACGCCGTCGCGCACTGGGCGCCGGTGAAGCGGGCGGCGAACGACGCGATCCTGGCGGCGGGCGGCACCATCAGCCACCACCACGGCGTCGGCACCGACCACCGCGACTGGTACGCCCGGGAGATCGGCCCCCTCGGCGTCCGCATGCTCCAGGCCGTCAAAGCCGAGATCGATCCGTCCGGCGTGCTCAGCCCCGGGGTCCTGATCCCCGTCCGCTGATCCCCGCCCGCTGATCCCCGTTGAGCCCCTCCCTCCCGAATTCCTTCTTCTGCCGCCCGGAGGCCAGATCCATGCGACAGTTCACCGCCGTCGTCAACCCCACCGCAGGGGGTTCCAGCGGCACGGCGAGCCTGCTCCCGCTGGCCCGGCTGCTGCGGGAGGCGGGGGCGCGGCTCGACACCGTCTACAGCCGCAGTCTCGAACACGCACAGGAACTCGCCAGGGACGCCGGAGCGAAGGGGCACGTCGTGCTGGCCGTCGGCGGTGACGGCATGGCTGGCACCGTCGGCGGCGCGCTCAGCGGCACGGACACGGTCTTCGGCCTGGTCCCCGCCGGCCGCGGCAACGACTTCGCGCGCGCTCTGGGGCTTCCCACCGACGCCCCGGGCCTCGCCGAGGTGCTGCTCGACGGCGAACCGCGGGCCGTCGACACCATCGAGGTGAAGTCCGCCCGGCACCCGGGGACCCACGTCCTCGGCAGCGTGTACGCGGGTGTCGACGCGGTGGCCAACCGCCACGCCAACGCCTCCCGCCTGCTGCGCGGCGCGGCCTCCTACTACGCCGGCGGCCTCCGGGCGGTCCTCGCCTGGAAGCCCGCCGCGTACCGCATCACGATCGACGGGATCCGGCACGAGCGCACCGGCTACACCGTGGTCG
>NZ_JBEXSZ010000060.1:0-44867 GCF_040613865.1 Streptomyces sp. NPDC006197
ACACCTCCCTCAACGGCGCGGGAGCCCTGTGCGTTGCGGTCCTTATCCTGACTCGGCCTGGGTCACTCGATCAGTGGCCAATCTGAAAGAGCTCACTGAACTTGATTGGGTGATGTCGGGGATGTCTGCCTGACGCCGGCCTGCCGGCTGCGTAGCTGTGGGGCTGTGAGGTACACGCAGGGCGGCGGGCTGACCGACGCCGAGAGGGCCGCGCAGGAGCGGATCCGGCTACAGGCCGTGGAACGCTTCGAGGGCGCGGAGACGAACCGGGAAATCGCTGCCGCGCTGCGGGTGAGCGAGCGGTCGGTGGAGCGGTGGCGCCGGGCTTGGCGCGAGCGAGGCGAGGCCGGGATCCTGTCGAAGGGATCGCCCGGACGTCTCAGGCTCAGCTTCGTTCAGATCGCGAGACTGGAGCGGGAGTTGGGGCGTGGACCACTGGTCCACGGCTGGGCCGATCAGCGGTGGACGCTGGCGCGAGTCAAGACGCTGATCGGTCGACTGTTCCACGTTTCCTACACGGTGGAAGGTACGTGGCGGCTGCTGAAGCGGCACGACTGGTCGTGGCAGCAGCCCACCCGCCGGGCGATCGAGCACGACGATGGGGCGGTTGACCTGTGGAAGAAGGAGGTCTGGCCACGGGTAAGAGCTGTGCGGCGGCATGTAACGGCTGGATCCTCTTCGAGGATGAGGCCGGCCAGTCGATGACGCCGCCGCGCTCCAGAACCTGGGGACGGATCGGCCAGACCCCGGTCGTCCGGGTTCGCGGCCGGGGCTCCGGACGGGTGTCGACGGCGGGTATGACCTGCTACAAGCCGGGCGAGCGGTCCCGGCTGATCTACGCCATCCGCGAGTACCGAGGGCGCAAGGGCGAGCCGAAGGCCTTCGGCTGGCGAAACCTTCGCGACCTCTTGGTACGTGCCCGCATCCAGCTCGGCGGACCGATCGTGCTGGTCTGGGACAACGTCCGCCTCCACCTGACCGCCGGGATGTGGGAGTTCATCGCCGCGAACGCCGCCTGGCTCACCGTGTTCCAGCTGCCCACCTACGCGCCGGACCTGAACCCGCAGGAGGGCATCTGGTCGCTGGTCAAACGCGACATCGGCAACCTCGCCGCAGCTGACCTGGGCCAGATCACCAAGGCCGTGAAGCGCCGGCTCAAGCAGATCCAGTACCGCGCGGACCTCGTCGATGGCTGCCTTGCGGGCACCGGCCTCATCACGGACGGCTGAGCGGCGCTGCGCTGCAGAATCGTCAGTCGCCGTAGTACCGGTCGTAGGAGGCGGAGCGCTCCTCCACTGAGAAGCCCTCGAATTCACCGTCCGCCTCGAGCTTGCGCAGTCGATCCAGCGCCGCCGCGGCAGAAGGTGCACGGTTGGCCAAGAGATGAGCCTTCGTCGCGTCGAGCCCGTGCCCAAGCAGGAATTCGATATCGATCGAGCACGCTGCGTCGAAGCTGGCTTGCTTCGCACTCCAGATCAGGAGCACGTCGTCGAGGTCGCCGCTGTTGAACAGCTGGAAGCAGCAGAGCCTCATCAGCTCGGTGTCGCCCTCGCCCTGGACGTGTCGCTCACGCGCCGTGTGCTCTCTGAGGAGTGCACGGATCTCGTCGAGGTCCGCGCCGACGGGGCGAAGCCCGTAGCGGCGCCAGCTTTCCTCGACAGCCATCGCTGGTCTCCTTGATCGTCCGGCCCGGCCCGTGGCCATCGGCCCCACCCATCGCCGTTCGGTCGGACGCGGGCCCCTCTGCCGGTCACAGTATGCACACCGAGGGCCAGCTCATATAGGTCGGCGGTCACCGGTGCCGGTGACCGATGGTCCACGCCACCCGACATCACCCAATCAAGTTGAGTAGCAGCTCGAATCCTGCCACGGTTCCAGGGGCGACGACAGCTTCCTCGGATAGACGCGCCTGGACGTTAAGGAGCAGGTCAGAGGCTGGGGTAGCCCGCTGCCGGAACGTGTTCGCGATGTACGATTTCGCGACAATCGCAGGGGTGGACTTCGTGCAGAGTGGGGGATCGAGGCATGGCCAAGAACACCGGGGACGGTTGCGTAGAAGCCGTCCAGGGCTGCGTCGTGTTCGTGCTCATCGGCATCGTCGTCTTCGCGGGTTGCAGCATGGACGGCGACTCGGAGTCGACGAACTCGGACAGTCCGGCGAGCGCGACCACGCAGTCGGCCAAGCCGAACTGGATACTTCAAGACGAGGACGTGAGTGGCCACAACGACACGTTGTGGATCGACATGTATAAGTCTGTGGAGTACGACCTCTTGGAGGGCGTCTCCGCCCAGGACATCAACAGCGAGAGCTTTTCTCTGGACGATCTCGATGACGACGAAGGTCTCACGGCGGCGGACGTAGAGGCGAAGCTCCTCTCGAAGCCGAAGTATGGAACCGCCAAATTCGACAAGGACGGCCACACGGTCACCTACACGCCGCGGTCGGACTTCAGGGGCACGGACGAGATCCGGTACTCGCTGAAGTTGAAGGGGAAGCCTTGGGTCGCTGAGGCTACGTACTCGATCACGGTTGAGCTGAGCCCCGGCGGCAGATACTACGAGCAGCAGAGTCAGGAGCCGTTCGAGAACTGCGCCGCGGCACGGGCTGCTGGCGCCGCGCCGGTACGCAGGGGAGAGCCCGGCTACAGCTCCCATCTTGACCGTGATAGTGATGGGATCGGCTGCGAATGGGGCTGATACCCCCGTTCCCAGCATTTCGCGGGGCACGCCTTCCAAGGTGATTCCCTGCACTCGCTCAAAGCGAAATCGTAGGGCGTCTTCCCAAGTGCCGCCCTACCGGGCGGCCCTCGTCGCTGGAGTCTTCCTACTGATCTTTTCGTTAGTTCAGTGGGGTTGGTGCGTGGATAGTGAGGCCGGTGTGGGCGAGGAAGGACCAGGGCAGTTGAGGGTTTTCGTTGATCCGGTGAATGCCCTGCTCGGCGACGTCGACAAGATGGTCGTCGGTGAGGTTGGCGAAATCGCGTTTCTTCAGTGAGGACCACAGCAGTTCCACTGGGTTGAGCTCAGGCGCGTAAGCGGGTAATCGCTCCAGGGTCAGCCGGTTTTGCTCGGCCGCCCAGGCCCGCATCGCCCGGCTCCAATGGGCGGACAGCCCGTACCAGATCAGCACCACCCGCTTCCCGCAGTAGAACGTCTTAAGCTGTTCAAGCATCTCGATAAGTGCGGCGATGTCGTAGTTGCCAGGCTTGAGATGGAAACGCAATCGTGGCCCCCGCTCGGGAGCAACGGCGTGGTAACCGAGCGCCGCGGCCATCGAGGCGCGTTTCCAGTTCAACCGATTCCGCAGGAGCGGGGGCGACCGCGGGACGCGTGGGTGCGGCGGACCTGCGGCAGCAGCGACACTCCTGATTTGTCGAGGAAGACGATCCAGGCGCGTGTGTTCACCGCCCCTTTTTGATCCGCGCCACTCATGCGCGATCCAGCGGGTGATCTCCGACTCGTTTCTTTCCACCGCACGCCGTTCCGGACGCTGCAGACTCCATCCCAGCCGACCGGTCAGCAACCACCACAGCGATCATCTTCGTCGAGCCGGGGGCCGGTGCACGCTGTACGTTTGACCGCCGGCCTGGGTTCACCGCCTCTACTGCTTTCCCACCCTCACCGGCCTCTGTTCAACGTTCATCTGACCCGGGTCATCGAACGGGAACCTTATGTGAATGTGACGCACGCCTACTCTCGCCGGAGGTCTGCCAGCAGCAGCGGGAGTTGGGATTCTTCGTGGATCGCGATGCCTTGCCTTTGCATGACTTGCTGGAGGTCGGCATCCCAAACTGCTCTGGTGGGGGTTCCCGTCAGGATTGTCACGTTCTCCGGCGACAACGTGCCGCAGGCCTGCAGGTAGTCGTCGCTGCTCATCCGCCAAGGACGGGCGCCGGCCTCGACCACCCGGTTCGTGATGGATACGCCTGCCCAGTCGAAGTCGCCGTGATAGGCGATGTCGGCTCCGCCGGCGCTAAGCCGCTGAAGAAGGGCGACCCCGGCAACCGAGGGATTCCCGCTGACACACACCAGCGGGAACGGCACGTTGTAGCGAGCCGCGGCCTGAAGAACCTGTGGGTTCTCGCACGCGTAGACGGTCGTCCCAGCCGCCGTCAGGGGCAGGTCGGACACGAACCGCAACTCCTGCAAGGTGAGATGCGTGACCAAGGACAGCGCACTGCGGGACCGCATCATCACGGACCACGGATGAGTGCCTGGCGGCTCCAGCTTCCAGACCAGGACCGTGCCGGAGACACTGTCGACGCTGACGCCCGCCCGTTCCCACAAAAATCGCCGGTTCGCGCTTGACTGGGCGTGTGGCTCGGAAAACGCCGATGCAACCGCGCGCAGGACCAGCGCACCGGTGAGCCGGCCCTCATCGAGCCCATGAGCGTCACCCGTGGCGCGTGCGGCGAGTTCAGCCAGCTCCCAGGGTCTTCCACTGAAGAAGTCTCCAGAGGCCGGCCCGAGGTTCTGCCGTAAGACAGACAAGGTCCTGACGCAACCCGCCATGGCGCGGGCAGCGGCCTCAGCGCCGACCCGCGTCAGAACTCCCGCGCTGCGAATGCCCTGCAGCCAAAGAGCAACCCACGGCTCGTCCGCCAACCCCTCCTTGCTGAGCTGCTCATCGACCTTCTGCCACATCGCAGTCCACTGCGCGCTGTGCGCCGCGCTGGCCGCCGCACGGTCGTGAAGTGGACGACCAGTGAGGTCAGCAACAGCGCTGACAAGTCCGCATGTGGCCGATGAGGACCGCAAGGCGGTCTCAAGGGCCGCCAGGCTTACCCTGCGCAGCCCCGGTTCCACAGGTCGACCCAGGATGCCTTGTAGCCGCTCCGCGCCTTCCCAGTCGAGTAATACCTGGACGGTACCTGCGGGAGAGAGCCGGTTGCCTTCGAGCCGCTTACGCGCGGCTGCCCAGAGCACCTCCAGGCTCGGATGACTCAGATAGGCGCGAGTGGCATCCGGCAGCAAGAACTGCGGGGAGGACATCACGCAGCCCGCAAGTGCCGGGTGCGGCCATCCCAGTGCACGTGCGTAGTGATCGCAGCCGTGCCTTCTGCACGTCGTACCTCGTAGGCATCGATTGCCGGCACTTCAGGGTAGAACCCCCACAGTGCGTGCCCGGTCATGACGAAGTCGAGGTCCAGGCGGACCAGGAGGGCCATCAACTCGCCGACGGTGGCATGGTCGACTTTCGCGAAGGCGTCGTCGAGGAGAATGAGCCGAAGAGCCCGCCCAGCATCAGGCAAACTGCTCAGGAAGGCATCAGCGGCGGCGAACAGAGTCACATAAGACACGAACCGGGTCTCGCCCTGGGAGAGCTTGGCGCGGCGGCTGATCTTACGTTCCTGGCCTGGATTGGGACCGGTGATGATGACGTCCATGGCGTGCCAGACGCGATAGTCCAAGGCCGTGCGCAGATGGGCGGCGTACCCGGCTTCGGGCGAAGCGGCGTATTCGTCATCCACCAGGTTTTTGAGCAGGTCGATAAGTTCCTCGGACTCTCGGTCTTTGAGCATGACGACGTCGCGCTTGAGGAGTTCCAGTACCCGCTGGACCCTCTCATTCGCGCCGTCGGCCAGACGCCAGCGGATGTTCACCCCGATGCCGTGGCTGGTGGAGATGGAGGCCAGGGAAGTGTCCATGCCGGAAACCAGCTTGCGGGCTTCCCCGATGCGACTTCTCAGCTCCTGGGCCATGCCCCCGAGAACGAAGTTGTGAAAGGCGGTGCGCTCGCGCTGCGTGAGGGCATTACGGCCTCGGTCACGGCGCTCTTTGAGCGAGACGGCTGCCTGGGCGACGTGCTGGCGGCCCATGGCGTCGGCCACCTCTACGACATGAAATCCCTCGTCGACCGTGACGATGACGTCGAAGGCACCGGCGGTATTGCGTTCCAACATGGACTGGGCCCTGATCAGGGCAGTGGCGTCTGCGGTGCTCTGGGGAGCGCGCAACGAAGCCTTCACCGCCTGTACAGCGGAGACGAGGTCGCCGGGCGATGCCGTGACCGACAGCAATGCGTCGTGCGCCTCTGGACCGGATGTGAGAGCGATGGCGGTGGCCGGCTGTGACAGGCGCCCATGCAGGGCTTGTGTGCACCGAAGGAGCTCTTGCCGAGCCTGGAGGGCGTCCTCGTCGGCTTGCCGGGTGCGGGCTTCGGCAGCAGCCTTGCTGCCGTTGAGTTCATGGGCGGTCTGCTGGATGTGGCGCAGGTCCTGCTCTGCCTTCAGAAGAGCTCGCTCAGCTTCCGAGAGACGGTCATGGATCTCCTGAGGGTCAGCTCCCAGCGAGTCTCGTAGCGCCGCCACCGCGGCGGCCTCCCTGGACCATGCCCGGCAGGCTGACTCGGCCCGCCCCTCCGCTTCCTTGCGGTTAGCAGCCATCTCGTCCCCCTCGCCCACCAGATGGTGGTGGCGCTCGAAGAGCCGGCCCAGCGCCTCACTCGAGCGTTCCAGCTCCGTGCAGGTCTGCTCGGCAAAGCCCGCAGCGGACTGCACCGCCTCCAGCCCTACCGGGTCATCCGGCAGTCCCAGCGCAGCACAGACCTCACGATGGCTGTGCTGACGGGCCGACCATGCCCGCTCAGCCTCCTCGGCCTTGACTCTCATCCGCTCCGCCTCGCGCAGCAGGGCGGATGCATCCTGCCTGGCGGACGAGGCTCGCAGCCGCAGCGTCGCCAACCGGGCGGATTGCGGCGCGAGCAGAAGATGCTCCTCCAGCCGACTCAGAGAAGAGTCCAACCGTTCCTGTTTCTCGCTGCGCAGCTGAGCTGCTTGCGCGAGCTGGGCAAGGTGTTGCTCGATTTCAGCAAGGCGTGCCGCCCTCGCGGCAGCCCGCGCCGCAGCTCCGATGAAACGGGCACAGGGAAGGTGATAGCGGCCGGTCAGAGGCCCGTTTCCCCACGATCCGTCGGGCGACACCCAGGTCGGGTGCCCCGGAGAGAGGGCGATTTGATGCAGGACAGCCTCGATCTGCTGCCGCGGTACTCCGCAGTCATCTGCCACCGTCACCACACGTCGCAAAGACTCCAAGACGGCGGGCCCTTGGGCCCTGATGAGCAGCTGGCCATCCAGGGCCACCACGTCGCCATCCGCAGTGAACGAGGCGTGCAGCAGGCCCGACGCCAGCAAGGCAGCTTCCACACCGGCCTGGGTCTGCGCATCGGTTCCGGGCACGAACTCCAGGACACGCCACAGTGGCACGGCGCCGTCCACGACCTGGTTCAGCCAGGGCGGCCCCGGGGGAGCGGGGTCGTGTTCCTGCTGAAGTGCCCTCGCTTCCCGGAGCAGGTCCCTACGCAGGTCGGCGTCGGCCTCGGCCTCGGCCTGCAGGGCTGACATCTGCCGGGCGTGCCGTGTACGAGCGGGGAAGGCGGCCTGTGAAGCAGTGGCGTCGAGTCGGGCCAGTTGCTCCTCGGCCCCTCGGGCGTCGTGGGGCTCGCCCGCCCACACCTCGAGTGTTTTTAGTGCTTCGCCGACCGGTGTCGCGGCCCAGTCGACGTCTCCCAGCAGGTGCGCCGTTTCAGGGGCGCCGACCCATTCACGCCAGGCGAGAGCCAGAGCGACCGCTTCGTCGTCCCGTTCGCCTGCAGCTGTCAGCGCCCGTTCCTCTGACTGGGCAGCGGATGCGGCGCAGTCCTCCGCCCGGTCGCGCTGACGCATGACCTGCTCGTGCTCAGAGCGTAGGCGGCGGGCGTCACGGCCGCGGACCTCAGCCTGTTGGACGCGCGTCGAGGCAGCCGCCCTGGCAGCACCCGCGGCCCGCCCCGTCTCTTCCAGAGCGGCCTGCGCCTCGACAGCTACGGGTTCCACACGCAGCACCACGGGACGGGTGTGGGGCTCGGGATCGGACTCAGGCGCGGTGCGTACCGGCTCGGCCACTGCCGGCGGCTTGCCGAGCCGGACGGCGAGGCGCGAGGGGACCGGCGTGTCCAGGCCGGCTTGTTTGAGCAGGGCGGTGGCACGATGCGCGAGGTCTTGGGTTCCCTGGGCGTGGCTCTGCAGGTCCCGGGCCACCTGATTGCTTGTGCGTGCGGCTCGGTCTTCTTCACGGCGCACGAACGCGGCCGCCTCGAGGGCGCTGTTGGCGGCTGAGGCGAGGGCCTGGACGGTCTTGTCGCGCTCGCCGAGCTCGCGTGCTGCCTTGTACTGCGTGGATTCACGGATCCCGGTGGTAGTGGCCCGCAGCTCCTCACACAGGCCCTGGAGTTCCTCTGCCTGCGCCTGCTTCGCCGCGTGCTCGCCGGTCAGCCGTTCGTGCTCCGCTGCGCGTTCTGCGGCCGTGTGGTCCGCCTGCTGCGAGGCCAAGGCAGCTGTGAGGGCGCCGTCGGCTGCCTCGCACAACACGCCGGTCGTATAGCGAGCGTAGACCTTCAGGAAGTCGGCGACATGGTTGTAGGAAGTCTCGAGCCGGCCGAGTGCGGCGCGCATCTCCTCCAGGCCGTCGAGTTCCTCACCCGCGCGTGCGATGGCGGACTCGGACAGGGGCGGAAGTGCGTCGGAAAGGATCTGAGGAAGACGGCCTTCGTCGATGCGGTTGCCCACGTCGGGAGAGCGCAGTGTGTGCAGAAGCTGCAGAAGCCCGTCGAATCGTTCACGGCCCTGGTCGCCGTGCAGGCCGAACACAGCGGCTCGGACGCGGTCGCGATGGGTTTCGGGTGAGGCGGTGAGGCGGTCGGCCCCGATAGCCTCGATAAGGCCTTCCCGGGAAAGCGGAATGCGACCAGGGTCCATCAGAGTGAGGTCGTCGTCGACTCGCAACGGCGTGAGGAAGTACCACGCTTTGGCCTCCTCTGTGCTGTGGGAGTAGCGCACCAGCGCACCCACGGTGAGGTACTCGACGGACACGTCTGCCGCGGTGGTCCTGGTGAGCTCCAGCCACACGTATCCCAGGCGGTTGGGCTGTCCCTCACCGCCTGCACGCATGAGGTCTTCCAGGCGGACTTTTCCTGAGCCGGTGGCGTCCATGCGCCGCCTGTCGGCGTCCAGCACGAAGGGCAGCAGCATCTCAAGAGCCCTGGACTTGCCCGACCCGTTCGATCCGCGCAGGACGAGCCGGCCCCCTGAGAGGTCGAAACGCTGGTCGTAGTAGAACCAGACGTTGACGATCCCGGCACGGTTCATCCGCCAGCGGTCGTGCTCCGGTTCAGGCGTGCGCTGCCGGGGGAGCGGAACGGTGGTCATGGACTCTCCCCGGAAGTAGCCGCGTCGAACAGGATGTCTGTGCGCAGTGCGATATCAGCGAACGCAGAGGCCTGCCGCGAAGACGGAGGGCGGACAGCCGCCTTGCTACGCAGGGACATGCGAGGTTCGGGCCGGTAACGCGCTATGGCCGGGTGAAGCACCAGCCCATCGGGGAGCGCCTGGCCCAAAGAGACCGACTCCAAGAGAGCCACGACGTCACCTCTGAGCCGTGCCGGGTCAGTGACGTAGGCAGCCGACCATGCCTTGGCGTACCTGCTGACAAGGTGGGCGAGCTCTTCGTCCACCACATGCCATGGTGTGAGCAGGCCCTGGACGGCAGGGGTGTTGTCGGTCGGCTTGGTGCCGGAGGCGGGGCGGCCCAGGTCCGTCAGAGCATCGGCGAGGAGCAGGGCTGCCTGGCGCACCGTTCCCGGGCCGGGAAACTCCACATCGCTCAGGGTTCCCTCGACGTCGTAGGCCACAGCGCCCTCAGCCCGGACCTCGAGTGTCAGGCCGAAATGCTCCTCGAGCAGGCGTGTCAGTTCTGAGCGCTCACGCGACAGGACATCCCGCTCGTCGGCGGGCAGGTCCTCACGTCGGACCAGTGGGTTTTCCACCAGCTTGCGGCGCAGGCTGCGGCGGGGCTCGGCGAGCTCGCTGGGCGCCTGGGCGATCACGTCCCGCAGGGAGGTCATGCCGCGCAGGGAGCGGGGGAGGACGTGAGCGAGCAGAGGGCGGTGAATGGTCAGCAGAGCTTCCTCCTTCCTTTCGCTCCAGGCCATGAGCGAGCCGTCTGTCTCGGTCAGCACGCCCCAGTCGATGAGGAGGCCGATGGCCTGTACCAGGCGCCGGTTTTCAGCAGGCGTGTCCTGCAGATCGACACGGGCGGTGGCCGCATCGGCGCGGATCTGCTCGATCAGCGAGGAGATCAAGAGTTGCTCTCCCGTACCAGGCGCAAGCAGAGCGGCGCAGGCGAGGGTGAACAGGGCGTACGTCTGTGGCGTGAAGACCGGGCTCTCACCCCGCCGGACGTGGCGCTGCGGACTGTCACTGCTCGGCGGTGCTTTGACGAGCCGGGCGAAGGAATGCTCGACGATGAGGGGATAGCCCAGGATCTGCGCGAACATGGACCGCAGGACGGTGGAGTGGCGCCGTACGAGTGCCAATTCGGCAGGCTGCCGGTGCGCTGTCAGGATTGGCTGCGCGAGCAGAGTCCGGGCGGCGAGTTGTCGCTCTGTGGCCTCATGCTGTGCGGTGGTGCCTCGGGATGCCAAGGGAGCGCTCACTGGCTGCTCCCGTCCGGGGAGGAAACGGCGTCGTGGCGTCGGGGTACGCCGGACAGTGTGCCGTCGGCGGCCGGTTCCTCGGCGGGAAGAGGAGGGCTGGCCGACTTGGCTGCTGAAGCATGCAGGACGAGCCCGGTGAAGGTGGTGTCGCCGTCGTGGGCCAGGATGCGGGTTGCCTCGGCGGCCGAGGGAGCGGCGTGCACGGTAACGTCGAGGTCTGCCCCGGTGATGCTGACGGGTTCTGACAGAGAGGGATGCTGGACCAGCGCCTGGGAGACGAGGTCGAGCAGGAGGTCCCGGGCTGCGGGCGTCAGAGTCCTGCCGTTCAGTTGCCCCGCGGCGGCCAGCTCGGCCGCCGCAGCCTGCCGTTCGGCCTGCTCGGCCTCGAACTGGGCGGTCAGGCGTTCGCGGTCCAGTCCTGGATCAGGGATGCGTGCCGTGCGTCCCCGGGCCGCACGGTCGCCCCGTTCTCTGAGGGAGACGGGGACATCGACAGGATCGGTGTCCCACCAGGAGTGGGCCGGTGTTGCCCGAGGGTCCGCCTCGTCCGGGCCCAGCCCCACATGCCGTGCCGGGTAGGTGCCGTAGGCGGCCGCGAATCCCCGGTGTGCTTCTTCCGCGCTTGCCTGGGTGAACAGAGCGGCTAGGTGCAGCAGGTCCGCCCGGCGCGTGCCGGTGGTCCCGGCCGACGCCAGCAGGCGCCGGGCGTTGGTGATCAGCTGGTTGAGAGCCGCTTCCGCGGCAGAGCGCAGATGTGAGGGACCGGAGGGGCCCTCCGACCCGCTGTACCAGGCGAGCAGTTCGGTCCAGTCCTTGCACTGACGGCCAGGCAACCGCTGAACCTGGGCAGGGTCTGCGGAGGTGAGGCCGGGCAGGTTGTCCAGGACGGCAAGGACGCTGCCGACGATCGGTTCGAGCTGCTCGAGCCGGTCCAGGACGGCGGGAGCGTGCCGGCTGACGTCTGTGTCGATCAGATCGACGTACTCCAGAAGGAGTCCCTTGAACGACGCGTACTCGTCGTCGACGAGGTCGTAGCGGGAGAGGACGGACGACAGGTAGGTGTAGAAGTCGCGAACGCTCTCGACGAAAATCTTCTGATTGTTGAAGAGAGTGGTGACATCAGCGGCCAGGGCCTCGGCATCAGCGGTGTGCGGCGTGCGTGCCTGGAGGAGGATGCGGTCCAGCAGCGTCACCATGCTGCCCAGCAGTTCGCGGGCGACCTCCCGCGCGCCGTCGCTCGTCTGCAGGATTTCGTCGATCTGGCGCTGGACCGCGCTGCCCAGCCTGGTGGTCTGGAACCGCCGTCTGGCGTGCTGGAACGCCGCCACGGTGGGCACGCGGGGGTCACGCATGGACGGCATCAGGTTCTTCCAGCCGACCAGCTTGATGCAGCGGTCCTCCGCCTGTTCCAGGGACAGACGGATACCGCGTTCGGCCAGCCGGGTTCTGACGTCCTCGGCGGACAGGTCGGCCAGCAGTGTCTCGGTGAACAGCCGCATGATGGCCAGGTACTCGGTCGAGTGCTCGGCCGTGACGTGCCGGTAGAGCAGCTGACGTTCGTCCGGCTCAGGATCCGGCGCGTGAGCGTCGAGACCTTCCTCCATTGCGACGACTCCCCTTCGCCGTGACCGGGGCGCGGTAGGCGCCCTGCCGGTCAGCCTAGGAACATGGCATGTGTGACCTGCCGGGATGACTGATAGTCGCCGAAAGCTGACTGCTTCCGACCGTGTCCGTGTCTGGCCTCATCTGAGGTGCTGGGCGGTGGGCGGCACGTCGAGAGACCGGCCCTGGCTTCGCATCTGCTGCAGAAGGGCGAACGCCTGCAGCGGTGAGATGTCGCCCCTGCTGCATCCGTGCGCCATGACGTCCTTGGTCCGCCACGTGGTGATGCCCTGACGCTCGGCGAAGTCGCAGGCGGCCCGGTCGTCGCTGAGCCAGATCGATTCCTTGAAGTCCTGCCAGTTGCGGATCACATGAAGCGTCTGGGCTTCGCCAAGGTGTTGCAGGGGGCGGGCGGCGGTGCCACCGAAGGCAGCACGCCGTACTCGTTCCACCTGGTCGGCTTCTTCCTCCATGTCGATGACGAGTGGTTCGCCCAGCCAGCCTTCCAGGAGCACATCGGCGAGCCGCGGGTGAGCAGCAAGGGCGGAGGAGCGGGCCTCGTACGCGACGGCCTCGGTCCATCTTCCGTGCCCGTCCAGGACGGTTCTGAGCAGGTCGAGGCGGTCGATGGAGGCGAAGTTGCACAGCACGGTGTTGTCGGGAAAGCACCATCGGGTCAAGGATGGAAGGCCAGTTCTGGTGAGCTTGTCGCGACGGGCGGAGGGACGGGGGCTTCCTCGGGGCCGGCTTGGGGGTGGAAGAGATCCAGGAGTCGTTCGGGGCGCAGGCCTGTCACCGCGGCCACGGGCCGGATGCTGATGTCGCCCTTGGCGTAAGCGGCGATGGCCAGTTTCGCCAGACTCGACGAGTACCAGCCGTCGCCGGCCTGCTGGGCGTGCTGCATGTGGCCTTCGGCATCGCCGCAGTGATCTGCAGCGATGCGTGTGGTGGCGCTGGACCACTGGCGGCGCTGTTCGTCGGTAATGATGCCCAGGGTTCTCAGCCGGGTCGCCATGGCGCTGGGGGAGACCTGGAAGTTCCAGGCCAGGGACAGGAACGCCGAGCGGTCGGTGACGGCTGCGTCGCCTGAACGGGCCATGAGCTCCTTGCTCGGCATGAGCAGCTCGGCGGCGAACGCGTTGGCCCGGATCTCGGCTTGACCCCGGTCGAGGCTGGGAGCGATGTGCTCGGCGAGGGGTTTGTCGGCGGCGTCGCCGGCGAGGATATGGCCGAGCTCGTGGGCGAGTGTGAAGCGCTGGCGCGTCCACACATCTGTGCGGCCGACGAGGATGAGCCGGAATGTTCCGCTGTCCCACGCCAGACCGTCGAGCCCGTCGGGCAGCGTGGTGGCGGCCGCGACCAGTCCGAATCTCTGCTCCCACAGTTCGGCGAGTGCCCGCACGGGCATGCCGCACGGGCTTGTGCCGATCACCGCCTGTGCTGCTTCGGCGAGGCGGGTGCCCTGCTCCAGGAGACTGCCGCTCTGCGGGGGCTTGGGCAGCGAGGGCCGGGAGACGGTGTAGCCGGCGGTTGCGAGTGCGTCGATCATCTCGGCGTAGCGGAGGGCTTCCTCCCTGCCGTCTTCGCACGACGCGCTGGTGGAGGACTTGGTCCGCGCCGCCATGGAGGACAGTCCTTCGTGCGGCACGGTTCCGTTAAGCAGCCAGTCGACAGTAGTGTGCCCCAGCTCGGCGATCAGCGCGAGTTCCAGGGACGTGAAGCGGCGGGTGCCGTTGAGTGATTTGGACAGTTTGTCGGCGGACATGCCGAGGCGTCGCGCGAACTCACCCTGATTCTCGCCGACGCTTTCGAGTACTCGGCGCACTCGCGCATTCAACGATTCAGTCACTACACCACCGTAATCAGGGGTTGCGAAAATCGCAACGAATTGATCGCGGCTGCACAACCTTGATCTGGCCTGGTCACAGGGCTTCCCTCCGGTATACGCACCTGCATCGTGCACGGTGTGTAACGAGCGCGCCAGCCCTGCGTGACGCCTCCGGCGGCGAGAGACGAGGCGAGCACCTCTGCCTCGGGAGATGGACCTGCCGTGGTGGACGGTTGGTGTCATGTCAGATCCGCCAGGTTGTGGAGGTCCTCGCGGATGAGAGTGTCGCGTTCCGCGGCGCTCAGCCAGTGGGCCCTCGAGCCGCGGTGGTCCTTTTCGACCCACAGCACGTCGTTCACGGTCTCGGCGACCGGGCGCAGATGGCTGATGACGGCCAGCAGTTTGTCGGCTCCGACATGGGTGCGCAGGACCTGCAGGGCACCGTCGAGACGGGCGGCGTCCAGGGTGCCGAAGCCCTCGTCGAGGAAGAGGCTCTCCAGACGGGTGCCGCTGCGGCCGTGCATCTCCATCAGCGCGAGGGACAGAGCGAGGGAGGCCTGGAAGGTCTCTCCGCCGGAGAGGGTGCGCGAGCTGCGGCGGGCGTGGCTGGAGAGGTTGACAATGTCGAAGTCGGCGGCGAAGCCCAGCCGTCCGCCGGAGAGCTGTTGCAGCAGTTCGCTGCCGTGGGCGAGCAGAGCACGGGTGCGCAGGTCGGTGAGATGGCCGAGGAATTTCCCGTCCGTCAGGTGCGCGCTCACCGCTTGCCAGGCGGCCAGCTGGCGCTCCCCGGCGCTGATGGCTGCCCGCAGCCGGTCCTTGTGCGGAATCTGTGACAGGGCCCGCTCCTCCTCCTGCAGGGCACGCGCGGCCTCATTGCGCAGGGTGCCGGCGTGGCTGCTCAGGCTGTCCAGGAGGGTGGGCTCCAGCGGATCTGTTTCGGCGTTCATCTGCAGTACGGCGCTGCCGGGGTAGGCGGCGGCCAGCACTTCGGCGTGCGCGTGCAGCTGCGTGGTCAGCTCTGCCATGGCTGCGCGTGCTGCGGTGCCGTGCTCGTCCAGGGCGGCGAGCAGGAGGGTGCTGGCGCTCTCCAGGCCGGCAGCGTAGTCCTCCATGGCCGCGGGGTCGTCCGTCCCGGGCGGCAAGGGCAGCACGGGGCGTCGGGCCTCCTCAACCAGCGCGGCCGCGTTGAGAGCGCTGTCCGCCCATCGCTGCAGCTGAGCCCCCAGCTCGTGCAGAGGCCGGGCCACCTCCCGCTGCAGGCGTTCGACCAGTTCGCCCCGCTCGATCTTCAGCGAGTGCACGAGACCGCTCAGTTGCTCCTGCCGCTGGGCGAGCTCGTGCTGATGGTTCTGCTCGTGCCGAACGGCCCGGGCAGCGGCTTCCAGGTGGTCGGGGTGAGGGAGGGCAGGCTGCTGGGGCAGGTGTCCTCGTGCGAGCTCGGGCAGTGCAGACAGGCTCGCCAGCAGGCTGCGCTGCTCGTCTTGAAGCCGCTCGGTGGTCCGGGATGCCTGCGTGCGTCGCTTCATCGCGACGAGCGAGGCCGCCTGCAGAGAAGCGCGCGCCACCTCTGCCGCCGTTTCCTCCTGAGTCAGCTTTTTCCTACCGGAGGCGACTGCCTCCTGCAGTTGCGCGAGGCGGTCGCGGGCGTCGCGGAGGAGTTCGTCGACGAGGGCCTCCTGCTCGGCAACGGCCGGTGGCGGAGATGCGGCCATGTGGGCCAGGGCGGCCGCGGCGGCGCTTTCCAACTCTTTCGCGTAGACGTCGGGGCAGGCGTGGGCGCTGCGAACGGCGAATTCCCGGGCCCGCTGCCGTACGAGGGGCGTCTGGTCCTCCAGCAGGCGCGTGGCTTCCTGCATTTGGCGGTGATGTCCGTCCTGGGCTGCCTGAAGCTGCTCGACCTCGTGCGCGTGCAGGGTGTGCTCGCGTTCGGCACGGGCCAGTGAGGCCAGGGCCTTGTCCGCCGTGTCCTTGGCGAGAGCAAGGGCCTCGGCGTTGTGCGGCTGCGGCGGCTGGTAGTCGTCGGGCAGGGTCCTGATGCACACGGGGCAGCCGTCGCCGGCGGCCAGGCCGTCGCCCGCCGTGTGTGCCGCTTCCTGGCGCCGGATGCCGTCCAGCGTGTCCTGCGCGTGCTGCGTGGCGGCCCGGGCCGCGTGCAGGTCGCTGGCGGGAGGCGCCTGTAGCAGGGCGGCCAGTTTGCCGTGCGTGAGAGCCTGGGCGGCACGCTGCTGGGCGAGTGTGCTCGCTGCTTCACCGGCGCGCCGGACGGAGGCTGTCAGTGCCTGCAGTGCGTCGGCTGCATCGGCGGCTTCTTCCTCGGCGCCCTGCAGCTGCCCACGCGTCTCCTCGATGCTCTGCCCGGCCTCCTCCAGTTCGCCGGCACGTGTGGCCAGGTCTTCCTCTTCCCTCTCGAGCTCGGCCAGAAGCTGGGCATGCGCTGTTTCCCCGTCGGTGAGGGTGCTGATGCGGCCGGGCACGTCCTTGAGGACCTGAGAAGCCGCAGCCAGAGCATCGGGCGCCAGACCTGCCATGGCTGCAGCTGCCCGCTCGGCGGTGACAGCCTCGAGATCGGCTTGGGCGGTGCTTTCGGCATCGTTGTTGACCCGCTGCAGCTGCTGGAGCTCGCCCTGGGCCTGCCGGACAGCGGCGGTGATGCTGCCGGAGTCCGTGATGCGGCGCTCGATGAGCGCCTTGGCGGCATCCGCGCTTCGGCGCGCATGCTGCTGGGCCTGTTCCGTCGAGGTCTGCAGCCGGCGCAGCTCGGTCAGCCGGCCACTGAGGTCCGCAGCGCCGGCGTGAGCCGCGTCGTGGCGTTCCCGTGCGGCTTCTGCTTCCGCGCGAGGATCGTCGTGAAGCCGGGCGTCGTCATGCCTGGCCTGGCTGATGAGGTCCTTGAGACGGCCGGCCGACTCGGTGGCGAGCTGACGGACGCGCTGCAGCTCGTCGACACCGAAGAGGGACTTCAGGATGCGGGTGCGGTCGGCGTCGCCGGCGTTGAGCAGGTCTCCGAAGCGGCCCTGCGGGACCAGGACGGAGGACTTGAAGGTGACGTAATCGATCCCAATGAGATTCCTGATCGCATCATCCACGGGGCGCACTCCATCGGTGTGCTTGCCGTCCGGACCTGTCAGACGTGCTTGCGTGGGACGGGATTCGTGAAAGACGCGGTACACCGTCCAGCGCTGGCTCTCCACCGAGAACTCCAACTCGACCATCATGGCCGGGCAGTGGTCGGAGCGGAGCTGGGCCACGCGGTCAGTCCAGGAGCATCTGCCGTACAGGGCGGCGGTGATGGCCTCGAGGATGCTGGTCTTGCCCGCGCCGGTGTCGCCGAGGATGCCGATGAGCGTCTTGCCGGTGAAGTCGATCGTGCAGGTGTCCGGGTAGCTGCGGACTCCCGAGAAGGTCAGGCGGACGATCTTCATGATGCCGTCTCCGTTCGGCCGCGAGCGGCGTTGGTCCAGGGGGTGGCGATGGCCTCGGCGAGCAGCTGCTCGGCGGGGGAGGAGGGCGGCGTTGCATCAGGTGCGTTCAGCAGGTCGGCGAAAGCGGCTACCACCTCGTCGGCGTTCTGTCCGGGAGTGTCGGCCTCCGCGAGGTAGGCACTGAAGGCCGCGGTGATGTCGAGCTGGCTGTCATCGGCGGCGTCGATGCCGGTCAGGGCGTTGGCCCGGGTGGCCGCGCAGTCTTCCTCGACGTCCACGACGATGGCATGCGGCACCAGCTCGGTGACCCTGTCTCCGAGCCGGGCGATGGGTTCGTCGCTGCGGATGACCGCCTTGAGGTAGGCGCCGCTGTACTGGGCCGCATCGGCGCCCAGTTCCTCCAAGGTGCCGTGGAACCGGGCCAGACGCCGTCCCGAGTGCAGCGTGTGCGGGGTGATCAGAGTGCGTCGGCCCGGTCCTGCCTCGACGACGGTGACGCTCTTGGTCTCCTCGCTCTCGCCGAAGTCTATCTGCAAAGGGCTTCCGGCATAGCGGGCCGGCCGCCCGGTGCCGACGGGCTGAGGTTTGTGGACGTGCCCCAGGGCGCAGTAGGCGACCTGCGGCAGGGCGTCGGCGTCGGTGGCGTAGGGCTCGCGCACCTCCCACATCCGCTCGCTCTGGGAGGGAATGGCGCTGGTCACGTACTGGTGGGCGGTGAACAGCAGCACGTCCCGTTCGGGGTCGTAGCCGTCGTGCAGCCGGGCCAGGAGACCCTCCTGCAGCTCGCGCAGGCCGGTCGCGTAGGCGCCCGCGGTGGTACCGAATCCGGGGAAGAGGTGCAGGTAGCGGTTGGGGTGCACGTACGGCAGGGCGGCCAGGCGGATGCGCTGACATCCGTCACGGCTGTCGAAGTCGAGCACAGTGCCGGGATCTGTGTCGCCGCGGCTGTGGACGAAACGCAGGCGGTGCTGGTCGGTGTCCGGCCGCAGAGTGCATACGTAGTTGAGCAGGTCGAACAGCTCGGGGGAGTCGTGGTTGCCGCCCAGGACGACGGTGGGCGCGATGCGGGCGAAGGCGTTCAGGCAGCGCAGGGCGCGCAGGACGTCCTTGTGGGCGGGCCGGTAGGAGTCGAACAGGTCGCCGCTGTGCACGATGAGATCCGGCTGCGCCGCCTCGGCGATAGCGGTGATCTCGGCCAGGACGGCGTCGAACTCCTCGTCGCGGGAGCGGCGTTGCAGGGTTCGGCCCAGATGCCAGTCGGATGTGTGCAGGGCTTTCATGAACGGCTCTCCTCAGCGCAGATAGGACTGCCCGACGCCCCCTGCAGCAGAGGCAGTTGGCGAAGTGCCGACGACTCTACAACAGCAATTACAGGAGAAAACTGGAAAACACTGGAATGCGGTAGGGTGCTGCCATGCACGAGCATCTGGACGCACTCGAACAACGCATGCAACAGCTGCAGCAGGCCATGCGGCGCGCCCAACTGGCCCGTGACAACGGCCAGGTCAAACAGCTCCGCGACGACCTACGCCGCGCCCAGCGCGCCTGGGACGCCCTGTTCGAACAGGCCGAGGACACCGAAGAGACAGCCGCTCGCGAAGAAACATCACGCGGCACCCCCGCGCACAGCACACCGGCGGAGCCGGCAACCCCGCTGCCCGCCCGCGAACAGGTCCACCAGGTCCTGACCCTCCTCGCGGTGCCCGCCGCTCCCAAACTGATCAGCACCGTCCATGAAGCCTTCTTCGCCGGCGCTTTGGCCCCCTCACGGCTGACCAGCCTGCGCCGCGACGAGGAACGCTCCTACCGCTCCGCCCCCGGCGCCCGCCCCTACTACCTGTGCCCAGCCCTCACCTCGGACCTGCTCTCACCCGCCCGCGGCCTGCTCACCGTCAGCACCTGGCCCCTGGAGCAGCGCATCGTCGGCCCCCTCAGCGCACGCGTCCACTTCCTCACCAGCGCCCTGAACATCGCCGACGCCGCCGAACGCCTTGACACCGACACCCTGCCGCTGGCCGCCCGCCAACTCCTCACCCGCTACGCCCAGAACATCCCCGGCGCCCAGCCCCCCATGCAGCAACGCACCACCGTCGGCCCGCCCATCGACCTGCCGCTGCTGCGCCGCGCCGCCCAGGACGAACTCACCCTGCACACCGACACCGACACCACGACCCGCACCGAGGCGGCCCAACGCGCCCGACGCCAACTCGACGACGCAGGACTGCTGTTCGGCGGCTCCTTCCAGTCCGCCCGCCGGCTGCGTTCCGTTCCCTGACCGCCTTTGACCCGTCCCCGCAAGGAAGCTTCGTGAGTCTGCTCAACGACCGGCTCGACGCGCTGCGCGGCCCCGTCCCCGCCAAAGGACACGACGCCCGCACCCTCGCGGCCCTGACCACCAATCCCGGCTGCACCCGCCGGGCCCTGCTGGACGCCGCCGGCGTCGACAAAGACGCCATCGCCGTCCACCTGGGAAAGCCCCGCCCACTCGCCAAATCCTCCCTCGCCCTCAGGAGCGGGGCCGTCTTCGAGCAGCAGGTGAAGGCCGACGGAGGCGCCGAACTCCTCCGCCTGCTGCGCGAGTTCCTCGGCCTGCCGCTGCCCGAGGCCGCTCACACCGACCTCGCCAACGTCGGCACCCAAGACGCCTCCCTGCAGGTCCGTCACGCCTACACCCGCACCGCCATCCTGGAAGCCGTCCGCTCCACCAGCCCGGCCCGCACGCTGCTGGACCACCCCATCCTGCAACTGACCGTCGCCGGCAACCCCGTCTACCTCGAACCCGATGTCGTCGCCTTCCAGATCGACGGCGTCTTCCACATCGTCGAGATCAAGTCCTTCGCCGTCGTCGACGGCCAAGCCGACCCGGCCAAAGTAGCCGCAGCCGTCACCCAGGCCGCCGCCTACATCCTCGCCCTGCGAGAACTGCTGGACAGTGAGGGCATCGACCAGAACAAGGTCTCCGACGACGTCATCCTCGTCATGCCCCGCAACTTCAGCCGCCGCGCCACCGCCAGCGTGGTCGACGCCCGCAAGAAAGTCGCCTCCCTCACCCGCCAGCTGAGCCGACTCACCCGCATCGAACCCCTCCTGGACACACTGCCACCCCACATCACGTTCGACCTCGCCCCCGACCAGGACAACCGGCCCACCCGCGACCCCAAAGCACTCGCGGAAGCCCTGCAGAGCACCGCAGCCCGCTACACCCCCACCTGCCGCCACTTCTGCGACCTTGCCTACGTCTGCCGCAGCGAGGCCCGCGAAGAAGGCTCCATCGACGTCCTGGGCACCGCCGTCCGCGACGACCTCGGCGGCATCGACCACATCACCACCGCTCTGCGCCTGTCCGACGGCACCCGCGAACCCTCCCCCGACCAGAGCGACCTGGCCGCCGCACTGCAGCACGCCCACGCCGTCCACGCCCAACTACGGGAGTCCGCATGAGCATGCTCACCAGCCTGCTGCGCCTCAAAGCAGCCGAAACCGAACAGGCCCAGGACGCCAGCACCATCCGCCACTTCCACCTCACCGAGCGGCCCCTGATCGTCCTGCCGCTCAACCGCTCCGGCACCGAAGCAACCCCGCTGGCCGTCATGTACGGCGACGACCAGGCCCACCCGAACCTGCTCATCGCACCCCCGCGCGGCAGACCCACCGCATTCCTGGACGACCTGGCCGCCGGCATCCTCACCTACATCGACAGCTTCCCCGACACCGAACGCCTCCCCGCCCGCGGCGCCAAACCCGCCCGCCAGCGCCACACCCACGCCCCCCAACTCCTCGTCGCCAACCGCAAGTCCCTTCGCTACCTCGACCGGCTGGGCCGCGCTCTGCGCTTCACCGACACACCCGAGACGACCGGCCCGGCCCGCAGCGTCGGCCGCCTCGGCCAATGGCTGACCTTCTTCGCCGAACACGCCGAACACCCCGGTTCCGCCCTGCTGCTGGCCCTGACCGACCTGCTGACCACCCACTGGGTCACCGGCCAAAGCCCCCTGGAGGACGAACACCTCGCCACCCTCCTGGCCTGGATCAACCCACCGCCCGGCACCACCGGCCTGCACGCGGCCCTCGCCGCCGAAGCCCCTCACCGTCAACCCGCCGGCCCGGCCACCGACCCCTCCTTCGACACCATCGAACTCGACCCCCTCCTCAAGGCATTCGACACCGCCGCCGAGGAAGGAAACACCGCCGCCATGACCCGGCACACCCAACGGCTGCACGACCTCCTGCACACCTATCTGACCCCCACCTGGGACGACGCCTGGGACGCTCTGGCCCTGCTGCGCAGCCTGCCCCAGACCCCAGACGCCCACCGGCGCTGGGACGCCGACCGCGACCGCTTCACCGCCTTCAGCACCTACCTCACCGACGACGGCCGCCCCCAGCCCATCAAGGACGACGCGGTCTCCGCCGCCCGCCGCCTGGCCCGCCTGGAACAGGCCGCCGGCGCCTTCGAAGCACGCCGCGCACTGGAAGACCCCTTTGTCATGGCCGAGCGGCGCACCACCGGAGAAGCACTCGCCGGCACCGTCACCGACACCGACCCCGACCGCACCATCACCGGCCCCACCGGACGCCTCCAGCTCTGGCCACGCTTCACCCTGCACACCACCGACCCCATACGCCTGGACGTCGGACACCTGCTGACCAGCCCACACAACCCCCGCGTGCACCTGGCCATCCGGGACATCACACCGCGCGACGGCGGCACCGACCTCCTGCTCGAGGTCACGACACAAAAGGGCACCGTCGCCAAACCCAACCGCACGTCCGTACCCGCCGTCGGCGACCACCTCCAACTCACCCTCGCACCTGAGTTCTTCCGGCAGCCGCCCTTCCCCAGCCGCGACAACACCCCCTGGACCCACGGCGGCCCCCAGCACGACCACCCCACCGCCCTGGACGAGGCCGAGGAGACCCAGCCATGAACCCGCCCGCACCCTCACCCGCCGAGATGGCTACCGCAGCCGTCGACGGCGTCCTTGACGCGCTCGCCGCCGGCAACGACCAGGCCCTCGTCGTCGACTCGCCGCCCGGCGCCGGGAAATCCACTCTGGTCGCCCAAGCCGCCCGCACCCTCGCCGCAGCAGGCGAACGGTGCATCATCATCGCCCAGACCAACCACCAGGTCGACGACCTGCTCATCCGCCTCGCCGACCCCCAAACCCCTCAGCTGCACCTGGGACGCCTGACCGGACACACCTACCAGGTCCCCGACCGTATCTACGGCCTGACGGGCACAACCATCAGCACGGACATCAAAGACGTCCTCGCCTGCGACGTCATCGTGGCAACCGCCAAAAAATGGGCGAACGTCGACGGCCCCCGCTGGCGGTGGGCCATCATCGACGAGGCCTACCAGATGCGCTCCGACGCCCTGCTACTGATCGCCAAGCTCTTCGAACAAGCCCTCTTCGTCGGAGACCCCGGCCAGCTCGACCCGTTCTCCACCATCCACACCCCCCGCTGGATCGGCCTGCCCCACGACCCCATGAACAGTGCCGTCACCGTCCTGATGAACCACAACGACGCCACCATCCACAGGCTCCCCGTCTCCTGGCGCCTTCCGACCTCCGCGGCAAGCCTTGTCGCCCGCGCCTTCTACCCCTTCAACCCTTTCCAAGCCGGCACCGCCCCCCAGACACGCAGCCTGCACTTCACCACCAGCGGCATGCGCAGCACCCTCGACGACACCATCGAGGAGGCCGCCCGCTCCGGCTGGGCCCTGCACGAGCTGCCGCCCCGACACACGGCCCGCACCGACCCCGAAGCCGCCCGCGCCACCGTCGCCCTGGCCGCCCGGCTGCTGGACCGCGGCGCCCAAGCCGTGTGCGAGAAGCATCCCTCCGGACGCGAGCTCGAAGCCCAGGACATCGCCATCGGCACAGCTCACCGCGAACAGGCCCGCCTCATCCAGCAACTCCTCAACCGCACCCCCCGCACCCACGGCGTACGCGCCGACACCGCCAACCGCCTCCAGGGCCGCGAGTACGCGATCACCATCGTCTTGCACCCCCTGTCCGGGCGCCGCGACGCCTCCGCCTTCCACCTCGAAGCCGGACGTCTGTGCGTGCTCGCCTCACGCCACCGGCACGCCTGCATCGTCGTCGCCCGCTCCGGCATCGCCGACCTCCTCGACAGCCACCCCTCCAACGACCCCGTCCACCTCGGCGTCCCCGCGAAATTCCCCGACGGCTGGGAAGCCAACCAGCACGTCCTCGCCCACCTGGCCCACCACCGCGTCCGAGCCTGACGACCGGCAGGAGAACATGCCGCCCACCCCCATGGACCTGCGACCGCATCAGAAGGAAGCCGTCACAGCAGCCGTCAACACACTCCGCACCCACCCCAGGGCCAGCGTGATCGCCGCCTGCGGCACCGGCAAGACCCTCATCGCTGCCCGCACCGCAAGCCGCCTCACCCCCCGAGGCCGCGTCATGCTGCTCGTCCCCACCCTGGACCTGCTGTCCCAGACGGCCCGCTCCTGGCAGGCAGCAGGCCGCAAAGGCACAGCGGTCGCCGTCTGCTCGGCACGGCAGGCAATCGACCGCACACCGACCGGCGACCTGCCGATGACCACCAGCCCCGCCGAGCTCACCGCCCTGACCAGTCAGAGCACGGGCGAGCCAGTCACGGTCTACGCCACCTACGCCTCCCTGCCCACGGTTATCGCCGCCCATCAGAGCCACGGCCTGCCCCCATGGGATCTGGTGATCGTCGACGAGGCCCACCGCACCGCCGGCCGCCTCGGCAAAGCCTGGGCCGGTATCCACCACGACGAACAGGTCCCCGCAGCCCGCCGGCTCTATCTCACCGCCACGCCCCGCGTCTGGGATCCAGACCAAGACCGAGCTGAGGACCCCGTCGCCTCCATGGACGACGAATCCCTCTTCGGCCCTGTCGCCTACCGGCTGTCCCTGTCCGACGCCATCGACCTCGGTTTACTCGCCGACTACCAGATTCTCGTTCCCGTTGTCGACGACACCACCCTGCGCGACTGGCTTGCCACCAGCCCCGGCGCCGGCGTCGACGGCCTGCGCCTCGCAGGCCGCCAAGTCGCCGTCCTCAAAGCCATCCACGACCACAAGCTGCGCCGCGTCCTGACCTTCCACCACCGCGTCGCCGATGCCCGAGCGTTCGCCACCACCCTCCCCGACACCGCGGCCGCCCTCCCCACCGACCTGCAGCCCGACGGCCTGTGGTCGCAATGGATCAGCGGCACCCACCCACCCCGCGTCCGGCGCCGAATTCTCCTCGACTTCGCCGCCCACACCCACCCCGAGCAACCTGCAGTCCTGGCCAATGCCCGCGTCCTCGGTGAAGGCATCGACGTCCCCTCCATCGACGCCGTCGTCTTTGCCGACCCCAAGAACAGCCCCGTCGACACCGTCCAGGCCGTCGGCCGCGCACTACGCCAGCAACCCGGTGCGAACAAGAAGGCCACCCTGATCGTCCCCGTCTACCTCACCCCCGACGAAAACCCCGACGACCTCCTCGGCGCCGACGCCTACACCCCGCTGTGGCGCACCATCCAAGCCCTCCGCGCCCACGACGGCCGCCTCGAAGCACGCCTCGCCGACCCCCGCACCCACCGTCCCACCCTCACCGGCGACGATCCCGGACACTGGCTCCACTTCGACCGCCCCACCCAGGCCGACGAAGTCGCCCTCGCCCTCACCCTGCGCGTCCTGAAACCAAAGAGCGCTGAATGGCGCCGCGGCCTGGCCGCAGCCCGCCGCTACCACCGCACCCATCACCACCTCGACATCCCCCAGACCTACGAGGACCCGACGGGCTACGCCCTGGGGCGCTGGCTCACCTGGCAACGACACCTCCACAACCAAAACGCCCTCGACCCCACACGCACTCACGCCCTCGAACAACTCGGCATCATCTGGAACCCCCACCAACAAGCCTGGGACCGCGGCCTCGCCCACGCCGCCGCCTACGCCACCGCCCACGGCCACCTCGCCGCCCCCGTCGACCACCACGAGCCCGAAACCGGGTTCGCCCTTGGCCGCTGGCTCGCCACCCAACGCAAACGGGCAGCCCAGCTCACTCCCGCCCGCACCCACGCCCTGACAGGCCTCGACCCGCACTGGGACCCACCCTGGCCCCTGACATGGCAACGCACCTACCACGCCGCCCGCCACCATCAGAAGGCCGGTCACATCCTCACCGATGTCCCGCGGACCTTCGTCACCCCCGAAGGCATCCGCCTAGGGGAGTGGCTCCGCACCCAGCGCAGCACACCACCCACCCACCCTGGCCAACTCCGCCTCCTGCAAGACCTGGGGCTGCACACCACCACACCGCCCTCGACGCCACAGCCCCCGCTCACCGCACGAGAACAGTCCTTCCGGCGTGGACTGGAAGCAGCAACTGTCTTCCTCGCCAGAGAAGGCCACCTGAACGTGCCCCAGCGCCACATCGAGCACCTCGCCGAAGGGCCAGTACGTCTTGGGCAGTGGCTCACCAACGCCCGGCGCCGGTGGGACCGCCTCCCACCAGAACGCCGCCTGACACTCACAGAACTGGGCATCCAGCCGTCCGCGCCCGGCCCAGGGACGCACCAGTGAACCAGGCATCGGCCTCTCGATCTGCTCCCCCGCATCCTCCCCATGACAACGTGTCGAGCTGGCGGTACCGGGGGCCGATGGAGGGAAGAGCAGCACCTGAGGAAGGCCGTCCCAAGGAGCCGGGCCCCAACCCCTTTGCGGGAAAGGACCCGGCGCAGGTTACGCGTCAGAAGGACCCAGCGTGTTCGTGCATGTCCGGTGCACGGCCATCGCGCACGCCCCTGTGCGCGGATCAGTTCTCGAGCTGAAGGCGGGCTTCTGCCGTCTTGGTACGGGGGAAGGACATGTCGAAGTTGGTGCGCGTTCCCCAGCCGCATGCATCCGCGCTGTCGCCCCCGCCGTTGCCGGCGTGCACGTGGACGAAGGCGCAGTCGCCATCGGCGCGGGTGTCCTCGACCCAGCCGTAGACCTTGAGCGTGTTGCCGGAGCAGCTCAGCGTCCAGTGCGCCTTTGCGCCAGGGATCACAGGTGAGGCGGAGGACGGGCAGGTGGCCGCGCTCACAGGGCCGGCGGCGGTCAGGGCGAGACCGGTGGCGAGCACGGCCGCGGACAGGGCGGAGAGAAACGTCTTACCGAAAGCCATGTGCGGGGATCCTTTCCAGGTAAAAGCACGAGGACTGTTACGGGGCGGGGGTGTAGTGGACGATCGTGTCCTCGCACGGCCCGTCGGCGTACAGGGCGAGGGCATCCGCTTCACCCTGGTCGGCGGCAAGGCCCCAGCGCAGCTTCGTGCCCACCCACTCCGAGACGTAACGGCAGGTCGCCTCGGGGGCCGGCGGCATCCACTCCCGCGGGTCCTGGTCGGCCTTTTGACGGTTGGCCCGCGCAGTCACCGCCACCAGGCTGGTGGCCGCGTCCTGGTCGTTGGCGTAAGCCTCCCGCCGGGCAGCGGTCCAGGAGCTCGCGCCGGAGTCCCAGGCCTCGGCGAGCGGGACCATGTGGTCGATGTCGAGCTTGCCGGGGTCGGTGACCTCCTGGCCGTCGTAGTAGGAGATCCACCGACCACCAGCGAGCTTGCAGCCGGCCGAGACCACTGGAGACTCGACCGCTTCGGAAAGCAGGACCTCCGCGCGCGTATTACAGCCGTCGGCGGGGTCAAGGCCGGAGTTCCAGTGCTTGAACTTCGTCCGCTCGTAGCCGTCGCGGGACTCGTCGACGACCGGGATCTGCCCGATCGCAGCGGCGAGAGACAGCACCTCGGCAGCAGCTGGTGCCTTTGCTGCCGCGGGGTGGGGAAGAGCAAGCGGAGTCAGGGCGAGGGAGAGCGCGGCGAGGCCACGCACCATGTTCTTGATCACGACCGCAGAGATAGCGGTCACGGTCGCCAGGGCCGAGATGATCCGGGGGTGAGTCAGCCTCCTGGAGTAACAGGTTCACCAGGGAAACGATCAGCCTCGGCTCCTTGGCCGGCTGTCCTGCGGGTGCCTTTCGTGGTCCGTGTTCGCCGGATACGACCTGCTCAGACGCGGCAGTTCATGCCGTTGGTGACTTCGCGGAAGCTGGCGATCACGGGATTGGCCATGGACTCCCGGTAGATGACAACGACCCGCCCGTAGGGCCAGGTGATGTCAGTGCGCAGTTTGTCGTTGCCGTGGGTGCAGCCGGTGTACATCATGCCGCGGGCGAGGTCGGTGTAGTCGCCGCCGTTCTCCCACACCGCTGTCGAGGGGCCGGCGGTGAGGAACATGGTCTGGGCCTCAGGATTGAACGTCACCTGCACCCCTTCGGGCAGCGCCCACTCGTCGCGGAGGAATGTCTTGAGTTCCTCGTTGATGGAAGCGGCGATGCCGCGTTCGGAGGCGGTCATCGCATCGCGAGCGGCCGACCACTCCCCGATGGTGGGCTCGGCATAGTCGCTGCGTGTGTAGACGGGCTGAGGCTCGCCCGTCGGAGCGGTGGCTGTGGGCTCCGGCGTGGCGGGGGCGGGACTGCCGGCCGCGGTGACCGCTGATGCGGTAAGCGCCGGGGCTGCGGAACTCGTAGGAGGAGTGGCGACTGCAGCGGCGGACGATGAGGACACCGACGGGGAAGCAGCCGGAAGAGCGGGAGCAGCGGCAGCCGAGGGCGTCTGTCGCCCCACGGCCGTGGATGCGTACACGGCCGTGGCCGCAACGCCGAGAACAACAACCGCTGTCGCAGCGATGTAACTGCCTTTGCGTGCCCGGCCGGCCCGGCCGGTCGGCCAGACGGTCTCATGAGCGGGCGGCGGACTCCAGTGATCGGAGACCAGTCCGTCGACCAGCACGGGCACCGAAGCGTCCTGTGGCAGAACCTGGGTGCTTTCCTTTGAGAGCAGCTTTGCGCACGCGCCGCTCAGAGACTGCGCCGTGGGGCGGTCGCCTGCCTCTTTCGACATCGCTTCCGTCACGAGGCGGGCAAGATCCTCGGGCAGGCCGGCGAGATCGGGGTCCTGCGACATCACACGGAAGGCGACCGTGTCCGGAGCTCCGGTTCCGAACGGGTGGCGCCCGGTTCCGGCGTAGGAGACGAGGGCACCCCAGGCGAACACGTCGGACTCAGGACCGATGCTGCCCGTGCGGTACTGCTCGGGGCTGATCCAGCCAGGGGTGCCGGTCAGGACGCCCGTCCGGGTGACCGAGGTCCCGTCGAAGGCATGCGCGATCCCGAAGTCGAGGAGGCGTGGACCGCTGGGGGAGAGGATCACATTGCCGGGCTTGATGTCACGGTGGATCACACCGGCCTCGTGGACCGATGCCAGCGCGGTGGCGGTGCCCGCGGCGAACGCGTGGAGCACGGCACCGTGGAGAGGGCCGTGCGCGGCGATGTGCTGCTGCAGCGTCGGGCCCGGTACGTAGGGTGTGGCGAGCCATGGACGCTCGGCCTCGCAGTCGGCCGCGACCACAGGCACGAGACACGGGCCGCTCACCCTGCTTGTCAGCGCTACCTCACGCCGGAACCTGGCACGGAACTCCTCGTCCTCGGCCTGAGCCGGATGGACGACCTTCACCGCCAGACGGTTGCCGCTGGAGTCCAGGGCGGCGTGGACGGTACCCATCCCTCCCGCTCCCAGACGGCCCACTATTCGGTACGGGCCGACACGAGCAGGGTCCCCGGGAAGGGAGGGGAGGATATGGGCAGTCACGTGGGTTCCCTCTCAGGCCGGGCCTCTGGCGATGGATCCTATGTCCCGCCTCGAACGGGCGAACAACCAACTGGACGAGCCGCATCCCGTAGAGGCAAGCCGTGACCTCATCTATGGGCGACACGACACGTCTCGACTTACATGAGGTGCAACGCGAAAGGGCCCTGACCTGCAGAGGTTCCGCAGGCCAGGGCCCCTTTCGTTGGTGGCGGCTCAGCTTCGCGCTGTACGCGAGCGAGCCGGCGGCGGCTGCCCCGACGATGCGCCCGGAGGTAACCGTCTGCTCCTCACGCCGATTGCACTGCTGGGGGATGCCCGAGTCCACAGAAGCAGCTTCTGAATCGCTTTGAGTACATTGTTCTGCTTGACCTTGGACAATGCAGGCAGCATCAACGCCCAAGCCGGCCGGACGAACCTCGTCGCCTACAGCACTGCGAAAGCCGGGCTGCTGGGCCTGACCCGCTCCTTCGCCCGTGAACTGGGCCCGTACGGGATCTGCGTCAACACGGTGATGCCCGGGGTCATCCAGGTCGAGGCCGAGAGTACCCTTCCCGCCCAGTACCGTGCGCGGCCGGAGGACCAGATCAAGCGCCAGTGCGTCCCGCGCCGTGGCCGACCCGAGGACGTCGCGGCCCTGGTGGCGTTTCTCGTGGGACCCTCCGCCTCGTTCATCACGGGGCAGTCCGTCCACGTCGACGGCGGCTGGCTGCTCCACTGAAGACCGTCAACAAGCAAGGAGAGGAACCGAAATGATCGAACGAGTCCGTGCCGTCCTCGTCACCCCCGACGACACGATGCTGGTCATCCGCCGCACCCGGCCCGGCATCCCCGAGTACTGGGTCCTGCCCGGCGGCGGCGTCGAGCCCGGCGACGCGTCGCGGGAGGCGGCCCTCCACCGGGAGATCCACGAGGAGATCGCGGGGAAGGCCGACATCGTCCGCCTTCTCCACACGATGGAGTCCGGCGACGAGCGCCAGTTCTTCTACCTCGCCCGCATCGCGACCTGGTCCTTCGAGGACCGCACCGGCCCCGAGTTCAGCGCCAAGGGCCGCGGCGCATACGCGCTGGAGGAGGTCCCGCTGACCGCAGAGGGGCTCGATGACATCGACCTCAAGCCCGAGGAGATCGCCCACGTCCTGCGGGGAGCCATCGGCGCCGGAAGCCTCAGAGCCTGGGTGTCGCTCTGAGCCTTCGAACACATCAACACACCACCAGGGGCGGCCCTGAGACGATTCGGCCCTGGTGATCTGACGCCCACCTCGATCCAGCGGCCGACACGGAGGCGTCCGGCGACGGCCTTGTGGGCGGGCAAGTCGCTGGAGGACGGGGACTTGGGCATGGGCGAGCTGTTCGGTACTGCGGATCAGACGGTGTACTGCTTGTGCGGGACGCCGCGTTCCTACACTGCCTCGAAGGCTGCCGAGATCAGCTTGACGACGTCGTGGTCCTTGTTGAACTTAGCTCGCCTGTGGTGACCACCCCGCCCTGGCGGCCCCGCTGCATGATCATGTCGACGAGATCACCACCGGAGTCACGTTCCTGCCCGATTGATCCGGGAGGTAGAGGGAGTGATCATCACGGCAAGGGCAGGGGCTGGCGTGTGTCAGCTTGGATGCTCCTGCTTCCATGCCTCGACGACTTCGATGGGGACTCGTCCGCGTTCGGGCAGGTCGTATCCGTTGGCGTTGGCCCAGTCACGGATGGTGCGTGTGCTGACGGACGTCCTGGCGGCTGCGGCCGGTGGGCTGCTTTCGAGAGTCGACGGGGTGAAGGCGGCGCCGTGGTCGAGGAGGTCTTTGGGGAACATGGGGACGCTTGTGGTTCCGCTGAGAACGCTGACGAGGAATTCGGTCAAGGAGCCGTTGTAGGTGAACCAGGGCGCGCGCAGGGCCTCGTTGACGGCGACGGTCCACTCGTCCGGGGTGTCGGCGGGCTGGGTGACCCAGAAGAGGTAGTCCCCGTTGCCGGTGACTCCCATGGCGAAAAGGTCCTCGGGGGAGTGCGGCAGCTGCCAGGGGTGCCGGGCGGCCTGCCGGACCTCCTCGATCTGCCCCCGCAGACGCGCCGGCACGGGGCCGGTCAGATCGGCCCATTCGCTGGGGGCATGCGGCTGGTAGAGGGTGATGAATCCGCAGAACTGGCCCGGTCCATATGCGGTGATGAGCTCCTTGTAGTCCTGGGGCAAGGCCTTACCCAGCGTGTTTTCGACCTGCGACCAGTCCGGAGCAGGGGGAACGGCGGCAGGAGGCGGGCACAGCGCGGTCAGCGCGGTGAGAGAGGTCATCGGTTTCCTCGGTGGCTAAGGGCGGCGCCGGGAGCGGGGCTCAAGGTGGGCGGGGTTGTCGAAGAAGCTCCCCTCGTCGAACAGGAGGTCTCCGTTGCGGTCCTTCTTCTAATCCGCTGCAGCAACGTGTCCGGATGGATGGCGCAAAACACCCGCAGTCTGATGAACGCAACAGGTCATGCGCTTACACAATCAGCGGGACCTGCGCAGCAAACCGTGAACGTCATCGCACATGCGACCGGGCCCCAGGAGGTACGGGGGTAGGGCCTTGTGGAGCTCGGTACGTCACCATCGGCACCCATCGGCCACACTGTCGCGCGTGCGCAGGGTGCTCGATGGATCGGGCTCCCAAGGCCCTGCCGACATCGATGCCCGTACCCTCCAGGCCCTCCACCTGTGCATGGACGAGGAGGGCGCCGTCCACCTCGAAGAGCTGGCGGAGGGCGAAGCCGCTTCATGCACGCCTCGCACATGAGGAATGCGCCGAGGACAGGCTCACCAGTGTCGGGGCTTCGGCAGGTCGGCTGGCATGGGCGGGATGTGGCCTTGCAACAGCCCGAGAACCAATGACTATGCCTGTGTGGTGTGAGTGAAGCCGAGGGAGGTGAGTCCTTCGGCTTGGCACAGCCGGTCGGAGGGGCCGTCGACTTCGGTCTGGAGGAGTTGGTAGGCGGCGCCGTGGGATTGTCCCCAGTGCATGGCGGCCCGCCACAGGGCGCGTCCGAGGCCCTGGCCTCGGGCCTCGGGGAGGACGGCGAAGTACTGGGGCATGAGCTGGGGGCGTCCGATCGCGTCGGGGCGTACTTCCATGGGGCCGATCGCCCCCACGATGCGGTCGTCGAGGGTGGCGGCGAGGACCGGGCCGCACCGGCCGGCCTGCATCTGGGTGTGGAGGAAGGCCAGGCCGTCGGCGAGCATGGCCTTGGCGAACGGCGCGAAGGTCTCCTGCACGGCGGTCGGCCAGTCGGTGACAGGACGGACCGGGTCGCCCGGGTCGGGGCAGGGGCTGCCGGTGAAGTCCTTGAGCTGGATGCGGGTGCCGCGCGGGTGTGCGCTCTCGGGGCCGAGGGGGCGTACGACCCGGGCGCCTGCCACGTCGTACCCGGCGGCGAGCTTCGCGGCCAGTTCGGCGGCCTCCTCCACGACGCTGTCGTGGAGCCCGTAGGCGAAGACTTTCACGGTGCCGCGTCCGCGCCGGTTCAGGGTGGGGATGAGGGTGTGCTCAAGCTGGTGCACCACGCCCTCGCGGAGGACTTTCTCGCCCTTCTCGCCGCCCCAGCGCCGGTCCTTGTCGTACGGCAGGAAGTCCCCGGTGACGGCCACTCGCAGGATGTCTTCGAAGAGGTCGGCGGTCAAGGCATCGGGGTGGACGGGACCGAGGGTCGGCACGATCGGTGCGGTCAGGTGGGGCCGGAGCCAGTCCCAGCGGAAGAACATGAGCGGCACCTTAGCGGTGAGCCGGTCAGGGCTCAGGCCCCGACGCGAGCGCGCCGGGGCCTGAGCGGAGTTGACCGGTTCGTGTCGGTCAGTGGGGGTTGTCGTCCCCGGCGTCGCAGGAGCACTCCGCGCTCTCCACGATCACGTCGAGGTCCTGGACGGCGGTGATCGATGCGGTCGCGACGGGCGGGGCGGCGCGGCGGGCCGAGGCGGGCGGGCCGGGGAGGATGGTCACCGGTACGGGCGGGGTCATGAGGCGTTCTCCTTGTCTCCGTGCTGGCAGTAGCTGTGCAGCGGCGCCTTCGCCTCCTGGTAGTGCTTGGCCAGGGGGCGGCAGACCCGGCAGGTGCCGGACAGGGCGCAGCCCTCGCACCCTCCGGTGCGAAGCATGAGGCGGTCGGCGATGGCGCCGAGCCGGGTAAGTCCGTCGATGCCTTCGGCCATGAGATCGATCTGGTCGTCGCGGCCGACCTTGCAGATCGAGACCTTGGCGTGCGGGTCGGCGTGGAAGAAGGTGTGTCCCGCGTTGCAGCCGGCGAACGGCTTGCGCTGCCGCAGGTGGGCGGCGGACTGGGCGAGCAGCGGTTCTCCGCCGCCGTAGATCGTGGGCGTCATGTTCGTGTACGCGTGGTTCTCGACGTTCCACTCTTCGGCGAGGGCGGCCATCTCGTCGGCCTCCGAGGCGTTGTCCTCGGTCACCACGACGTTGATACGCAGAGGAAGCCCCGCCTCGCGTGCGGCGTCCATGCCGCGCCGGAACGCCTTCCAGGCCCCGCGGCGCTGGGTGAGCGTGTCGAAGGACTCCTCGCTTGCCCCGTACATGCTGACCACCAGGCGATACGGCGGGCAGTCCCGGAAAAGCTTGAGGAGGTCAGGCCGCCAGAGCAGCGAGCCGTTGGTGGAGATGGTGAGCATAATCCCGGCCTGCCAGGCGTACCTGTAGGCGCCTTGGAAGTGAGGATCCATGGTGGGTTCGCCGCCGGTGATCTGGAGCCAGAGGACACCGGCCTCGCGCATGATGTCCAGCAGCCGCACCTTGTCCTCCCAAGCGAGCCCGGAGAAGGGGCGCTCGCCGAGATAGCAGTGCTTGCAGCCGAAGTTGCAGCCGAGGTTGATCTCCCAGGACGCCCGGCAGTAGCCATACGGGGACGGCTCGCGCACCAGTGTCGTGCCTTGCGTGGGCCGGCCGCCCAGGTCCAGGCCCCACACGTCGGCGGCGGTCTGCACCGCCCAGTCGGGCAGCGGCTCACCGTCCGTGGTTGCCTGGCGCAGGCCCTCGTAGTGGTCGGCGGAGATTCGGGCGCCGGCCCGTGCTCCCGGCTTGAGGAGAAGGTGTCCGTCGAGGAACGGGGAGGCGATCAGAGCGTGGGCCATCGGTGGCCCTCCTTCCGGATCACGGAGCGGGACAGCACACGGGACTCCTGGCGGCCGACGCGGCAGTGAATCTCGCCCAGCCCGTTGCAGGTGCCGCAGGTCTTGCCGGACGAGTTGGCGCCGCTGCCACCGCAGTCCCCGCACTGTTCGTCGCGAGGCGAGCGAGGACGCCGGGTCTTGTGCGGGCTCGTGATCAGCTGGTGCATGAGACCTCCTCCAGGTCGTCTTCCCAGGTGTGCTGCTTGGCGTGGTCGGCGAACAGACAGCAGCCCTCACCGTCGGGTCCCGGGGCGGCCACCGGGCAGTCAGGGAGTACGACAAGTTCCGCCTCGTCCGTCCCGTGCCAGCGGAGCCACAGCGCGGTCCCGTACGCCCCGGCGTCGGTGAGGAGACCGAAGTGCTCACCATCGTCGTGCGCGGACAGCTGACACTGCACCGCCCTGTCGATGTGCTTCGCGGCCGACTTCTCCCGTGCTTCCCGTGCCAGGTCGAGGGGCACCCGACGCCAGTGCACGCACCGCATCACGACACCATCCGGAAGGACCCGACGGCATTCCGGGCCTGCTGCGAGCAGCGGGGGCAGACGCAGGGCGGGTAGCGACCCGGATTCTCCGGAACCACGGGGTCCTCGCCCACGCGTACCTCCGTGAGAGGCCCCCACGTCTGGCCGGAGTCGCGGGAGACCCGCAACGTCATCCGTACGTCGTCCTGTCCGTTCGCCATGGCCAGGAGCATCGCGATCCGCGGGCACGGCCAGAAAGGTCAGGCGGATTACCCAACTTGGGTAACATCGCCCTCGGTTGACCAAGTGCAGCGATCCGTAGTCCTCATGCCGGAGCGTGCCCGATGCCCGAGCCATCTCGCTCGAAGGAACTCCCGGTCAGCCTGCTCACGGACCCAGTGATGATCGAGGCATGCCAGGCCAGAGACTTCGGCCGCATCTTTCAGCTGGTCAAGACACGGGCAGGCATCTATCCGTCGATGGTCGCGCGCCGCTGCGACCTGACCCCGAGCCGCGTGGGCGAGGTGATCGCCGGACGGCGGCAGCTGCTGCACATGGACGTGATCGAACGGATCTCGGACGGACTGCGCATCCCCGGGCACATGCTCGGTCTTGCCCGCCGTTCCTGGGAGACGCCGCCCAGCTTGACGGTCATGCCCCGCCAACCGGCCGAAGTACCGGCCTCAACCGTCGAACCGCTGGTCGCCGGACTATCGGGGGCGGACGTCGACAGCATCCTCGCCCTGGCGGCCGAGCGGGATCTCAGCGCCTCGACACTGGAGGCGCTGCATTCGTCGATCGCGGACTACTGGCGCCGGGACGACGAGCACGGTGGCGAGACCTTACGGCCGGCGGTCGTCGGGCAGCTCCGCTACGTCGTCGACCTCCTCAAGCAACAGCGCCCGGCTCCTCTGCGGGACGGCCTGCACAGCGTCGCGGCCGAGTTGGCCCGGCTCACCGGGTGGACCTATTTCGACGCGCGCCAGTACCACCAGGCACGCGCCTACTTCACCGAGTCCCTCGGTCTGGCCAAGGCCATCGACGACCGCCAGTTCATGGCCAACGTCCTCGCCTGCATGAGCCTCCAGGCCACCTACCAGGACAAGCCGGGCGACGCCCTCGCGCTCGTCACGGCCGCCCAGGACCAGGCCCGAGCGGCGGCGGGGACGACACCGCGCGTGCTGGCCATGCTCGCGATGCGCGAAGCCTTCGCCCACGCCACCCTCGGCAACCACGGCGCGACCCACACCGCGATCTCGGAAGCCCACACCCAGTTCGGGCGGATCGGCACCGGTGATCCGGACCCGGCCTGGGTCGCCTACTTCGACGAGACGAAGCTGATCGTGGACACCGGCATCGCGCACGGCCGCCTGGGCGAGGCCGCCCTCGCCGAACCCCTCATCGCGGACGCGCTACGCCGCGAGCACGCATCGAATCACCGGGGCCGCGCCTTCCACGCCTTCTGGCTCGCCCGCACCCAGCTCCAGCGCGGCAAACTCGATGAGGCATGCCACACCGCCATGGACGCCCTGGCCCCGGCGGCGGCCGTCAGCTCGCAACGAGTCGCCGGCCACCTTCGGGAGTTCTACGAGCAGCTGGAGCCCTTCCGCCGGGAACCGGCCGCGGTGGCGTTCGAGTCCCGGCTACGGGAAGTGCTGCCCCGTCAGGTCAGCGGATCGCTTCGTCCATGAGGACGTAGAGCAGTCCGACCAGGGAGCCGCTGCTGACGATCTCGCGGCGGTCGATCATGCCCCGGACGTCGGCCAGCGGGATCCACTCGATCCGGTCCGACTCGTTCTTCTCGGTCGGCGGACCCTCGTACGTCGCCCCGTCGGCCCGGAAGACGTGGTGCTGGGAGTCGGTGATGCCGTTGGCCGGCTCGGCGTAGATCAGCGGCTTGATCGGGCCGGGCCGCCAGCCGGTCTCCTCCAGCACCTCACGGGCCGCTGCATCAGCAGGCGTCTCTCCCTCCTCGACCAGCCCCATGGGCAGCTCCCACGCCCAGGCATCCGTGATGAAGCGGTGCCGCCACATCATGAGCACCTCGCGCCGCTCGTTGACGACGGCGGCCACGGCCAGGTGCCGGAGCTTGACGACGTGGTGCTCCCAGCGGTTCCCGTCCGGCGTCTCGACGTCGGTGAGCCACAGGTTCACCCAGCTGTTCTCGTAGATCGGACGTTCCCCGTGGATCTTCCACTGCATTACTGCGGCCCCTCTCGATCGGCCTCCAGCATCGCAGAGCGAGCCCTGAGTTCCACCGGGGCTGGAGAAATTTATGTCAGAGTGACGAATATTCGGGCAGCGGCCCCATGACATTGCCCAGCGCTCAGGTCCATGCGCCGTGCCCCTCGCCTTCGCGGTGGATCTCCTGATGGCGGACGAGCAGCAGGCCAGCCGGACGCGGGGCGTTCCGCACGCCTCAAGGCGACCACCGCCAGTGCTTCCCGTGAGTCCATAGACAGCACCTCATCTAATCGAAGCCGTCACCGCGCCCCTACGCCTTGAAATCGAAGGCAGAAAAGGGTTTCTGCTACGGAATTTCAGGCAATGACTCCGGCTCCCTGTCCCACTGAGGGAGGTGGCGGCGATCTTGGGGAGTCGGGGCTGAGGAAACAACGGACCCCGACGACAGGACGTTGGTCCGGGAGATCAGGCCGATAAGGAGGAGCCGGAAACTGCCGAGGGGGTTGCCACACTGACAGCGTTGCTCGCCCATGCCCTCAATCCCTCAGGTTCGGTCGATGGCACCAGAGGTTGTGCCGAGCGGGCAGCTTCGACGAAGGGCGCGCGCAGGAAAGCGAACCGTTCCATGAGCGGATCGCGGACAGGGCCACCGATCATCCGGGACCAGGCAGCCGGCACGCGGTCGACGACTGCAAGAACACGGACCACATCACTCTCGGTCATGCACTGGCTCTCATGGAGGCAGTACTCCAGGAGGCCCCGGTCTCTCCACCGTTCCTCGTCTTCCCGTCCGGGCCACTCCAAGAGGAACTCCCACGCGACGAACGCTGCGCCGTGATGATCGTTGTCGCAGATTTCTGCATTGAAAGGGCACCAGCCGGACTCCAAAGCCCGTATAGCCGAACGGAGCACCGCTCTGTCCAGCGCAAGGTTCTCCAGCGTCCGACAAAAGTCCCGCAGCGCTTTCGCATGCCGCAGGAGTTCCGGCGGCCCCAGGAGCTCCAGAGGACCGAGGGCCGTCTCGACCGCCATACCGTGAGTGGCGATCCGATCTTGGCGCTCCTCAGGAGCAAGATCGGGAAGCTGCTGAACGGTGCGCGCGAGTGCGTCAGAAGCCCTCAGGAAGGCGGCAGATGTTTCGGCTAGCGCGGCCTGCCGGCGCAGCTCGAGCTCACCACGCGTCTGGACACGTGCCGCAGCGATGGAGCCATTGACCTGGTTGACGCTCGAACCGACAGTTGCGTCTGCTGATTGCCTGCTGCTGCGCCTGGCCCACAAGGCGGCAATGAACGCGATAGGAGGGGTGAGGAACGCGGTGGCGACAGTGCCGAGATCTACCAGGTCCATGGGACCGATGCTGTCGGCCCGAGCCCGAGGTGCCAGTGCCATGGCAGATACTGCCGCAAAGTGACAGACCATGATCGTCCCCTGTCTCCTGACGTGTACACATGAGGCAGGTGTGAGCCGGCGCCATCGCGTGAGCGTAGGTTTTTGCGCGCCAACGGGTTCTCCGAGAAGTTCCGACGACCGAGGCCGATCAACTGGTGCCGAGTAGGGCGCCCCAGAGGCCGGCTCCGGCGCACGCGCCAACCGCTCAGAGAGTACTGAGCGTCGCCTCAATGGCTTCAACGATGTCGTCGTGCGCTGCCGGAGCGATGCGCAGGCCACGGCCCACCGGGACGGGCGCTTGCTCTGCGATGCGGTTAAGCACTCTGAGGAAGTTCTTGTCGGCGGTCAGGAACACATCGCAGTCCGGCAGATGGGAGGCGTGCTGTACATCGCGAGGGTTGCCGCCGGTGACCTTCATGTCCGCCTGTACCGTTTCTGCTGCCCACCGCAGCCAGTTGCGGGGCATGTTCTCAGCCTCCACCTGGTACAGCCAGAAGCGGTTGAACTCCTCCCTGGAAGCGCACATGGCGCCGAGGTCGACCCGTGCTCCGACCCAGTCGGCGCCGGTGGTGTCCTCATGCGTCAGCACAGAGCGGCGACCCACCGCGAAGGAGTACCAGCACACCTCCTGAGTGCGTGGCCGCCACGCCGCGATCTTGTCGCCGGCCTTCCATCCGAGCTGGGGTCCTGGTGCGGTCTCATCGGAGGGGAAAGCAGTGATGCGGGAGAGGTCACTGACGTCGAACTTTCCCTTACGCCAGACCCGCTGCTGCTCCTTTTGGACGTCCACCATGAACTGCGCGGAACGGGCCGTGTTCTGCGCCAAGCCGGTGCCGCGGAAGAGCTCGTGGAGCTCCACCGCCTGCCGCCAGAACGTCTTCGTCCAGTAGGTGCGCCATGTCGCCTCACGGCCGGTATCCGCTGCCGGCCGAACCCATTCGGGGTGCAAACGCCGCACCTCTGCGATGACTTCGGCCCCCTCCAAGTCGGCCTCGCTGCGCAGCCGCTCGTCCGTGCCGGCAAGGATGGCCCGGACGATGGCCTCCCGCTTGTCCGACCGGGGGTGCTGCAACACCTCCAACAGCACACCAGGCGGAGTCACCACGTGATGCCCCAGGGAACGGACAAGGGCCCTGAACCGACTGCCGGCCTGTTCGTCCCCCAGGTAGGACCAGATGTTGTTGTCGAGCATGATCCTCACAACGTCCTCCACCCTCGGCCGCCTTCGCCACAGCGTGTTCGCCAGTGCCCAGTGCGGCCTGAGAACAGGATGACACCAGGCACTGACAAGCCAACTGGAGCGAGGGGTGCAGCACCATGACACAGGCCGCTGCATCACGGAATGCCGCTACAGAGCAATCGGCCTGGATCTCAGGCAACAGCAGGCGCGAGGCCCGCGGCCTGGCCCCTACCTTGGCTCGCGCTAGTGCGCCGCCAGCCCCAAGCAGGGCCAGAAAGCCAATTTGTTCCTCTGCGCCGTATCAAGCAGCCCGGAGGCCACCGGAATGACCGAAGACACGGTCGAACGTCAAGGCGTGCGTGGTGGGGACGAGGAGGTAGGGCGTCCCGGAGCCAGCTGTGGTTCGGGGGCCTTCCTGCCCGAGGCCGAGAGCGTCATACGGGGTGAGGAGCTCGAGGTTGTCGAAGACGTAGTAGAGGGGAAGCTAAGTCCAGGCGACAAGCTGCAGATGGGCGTTGACCGCGGCCCGTTCGATGGCGTGCCGCCGACTGGTCTGGCTGGTCATGCGGCTCTTGCAGTCGATCAGGACGACCTGCCGGCCCTGGGCGGCGATGAGGTCGGGCGTCCAGCGCAGCGAGCTGGTGGTGTGGTGCAGGGCGAACCGTACGGGCTCGCCCATGATTCCCTGTCCCCAGGGGCTGACGTGCCAGCCGCGTCGGTTGAGTTCCTGGGTGACGCGCTGTTCATGGGCGTCACCGATCGCCTTCCTTCTCTGAAAGCTCGGCATACGGGGGAGTGTGACGCACTCTGGGCCGTGCGAAACAGCGCCTGCCTTCAGGCCGCACATACTTCGGCCGCACCTCCCTACCGTCCGTGCGTGTCCGTGGCTGTCCACAGGTGTCCCGCCATGTCTGACCCTGTCTCACTGAATCTCACGGTCACCCACTCAAACTTGGCCGATTCTTACTGTCCCGTCTCATCGAACCGCGGCTTGTCGCACTGATCTGGGCGTTGAGCCTGCGGTACGAGGGGCGGGACAGGTTTGAGTGAGACGGTGTCCCGCTTTGGGGTGGCTCTTGTCTCGCTACAGGTGGCTTGTCTCAATGCAGTGGACATCGCCCTGGTGTGGGTGATCAGGGGGAGCTGCAGAGCGGCCTGTTGGCCTCGCCATAGTGGCAAGACCATCTCCAACTGCCGGCCGAAGCGGCACGGCGACTCAACATCGCCCCCCATCAGCTTCCGATGCATGAGATGGTCGTTACCACGATCGAGAAGGGGCGGTGATCTCGCTCGCCGGCTGTCAGTGTCGATCGTCATCATGGAGACATGACCAACCCGAACCTGACCACCGGCAGTATCTGGCGGCTCCACCACGGCGGCCAGGAGATTGCCCGGCTGACCGTGACCGACGTCGACATGCCCTGGACGCACGCCGAAGTCGAGACACTTCCCGGTTTTGAAGAGTTCCGCCCTCTCTTCGCTGAGCAAGAGCGGGCTGTCGACGAGGAGGACTGGGATCGGGCCGGCGCCTGCTACACCCAGATCCGCAATGCGCTCACCCTGACGTTTCCCGATGGCGGCCCGGTCGCCGAGTTCATACTGCACATCCACGACGACGGCACCGCCGGCTGGCGCTGGCACGACGAGCCCTTCGACGCGGTGAACCCGTGACGACCTGGGTTCGCTGCTTCTGGGACGAGGAAGAGGTCTGGTTCTACTTCGAGCTGGACGCCGATGGCTATGTGATCCGGCAAGTCGAGTTGCAGGAGCCCGGAAACAAGGCTCTGACCGCCGCCTTGCTGGCCGAGTGGCAAGAAGCCCAAAGAGCCGGCAGGTCCGCTGAATACGAGAGCGTCTACGGTCTGACCGCGGAGCCACCCATCTCCGGGTGGGAAGGGCACGACCCGCAGACGTTGTCGGCCGAGGAGTTCGAGATCGTTTGGTCGACCGCCCGCGGTGAGCTCCAGGATCGTCAGCGGCGTCCCTCTTCCTGAGCACGTCACTACTGCGGCTCCCGACCAGGAACTGCCATCTTCGATGCGAAACTGGCCGTCAAGCGTCTCGTCAACCTGACAAGGTACTGCTCAGGCGGCATCACCCTTGCCATGATCCATGAGACGCGCCAACCGCACCGCCCGCGCGTCTCCGCGACGCCTCGCCGCTGCCCCCATTAAGTCGCGGTTGAACCTGTCACTCCGCAGGTCAACGACCTCGCCCCTACAACATCTAATGAGACGGGACACTTACGTCTCTGCAGCACGACGTCGGCAGCCTCAAGCTTCACAGCAGCCGCTACGTCCTGGCCTTGCACCTCGGCCGCCGACACTGGATCACCAAGCCCCTTACCGCCCTATCCCCTGGGCAGAGACGGTTGCACCACGTTCCTGCGGCACCTGGTGCTGACCGGACATAGGCCCGGTGAACCCCTCGCAGACGCCCATGACCCCTGTGCGGAGCCGGTGAAGACCACTCTTGCCAGCTGAGGGACGCCAAGTCCCCGCACTCTTTCCTGTAGCCAGTTCATAGGCGCGGCTGCAGACAGCTCTATGCTCTGCGAGCGCTCCAGGCCCGAAGGCGCGCGCAAGCAGCACAGCAAGAATGCCGGGCTGCCACCCGGTCCACGATCTTTGCCTGGTAAGGCTTTTCACAGTCAGGGCACAGCCACCACACGGCTTTGTTCGACTTCGGCCGCACGTCCTCGGGGTGCAGTTCACCGTTCAACACCGGGTGCCAGGCCGCAGCGACCGCCGGGTACACCACAGCCAGGTTGGCACGTTCCGTGGCGACCTTGCCCGCGCACGCAGGACATCCCGCTCCGCTACGGGTTCGGCTACGCAAGATGGCCTGCCACTCGTAGGAACAGGTGCTGCAGCGCCAAAGTACACGCCGATGGGACCCCGCCCCGATGTCATCGGCGCTGCGCCCCGCCTGGGGCACGTACTCCGCCGCCAGGTCGGGATGGAGAGCAGCCAGGCTGGTGCGGGCGTTGACTCGCTTCCCGCTGCAGACCGAACATCCACGCCCCGCGACACGCTCACGAGGCGCGCAAGGGTAGCGGTCGCCCAAAGGGCAGATCCACCAACAGGGAGCAGAGGTGGTAACGCCGACATGCCGGGGCGTCAGCAACCCATTGGCCTCGATGTCCCATTCATCTGCCAGGCCCGGGTGGGTGACCGCCAGGGAATCAGCACCCAGATCTCGATGATCAACGTCCTCAAGCAGAACAGCGCACAGCTCTGTGCCCAGGGGCCGCCCCGCGGCGACGTACTCCTGCGCCGCCGATGCCACCCGGGCAGGCAGCCACTCCCGCTCCACCATCCGCCCCAGGACCGCCGCGGCAGCAGCATGAGCGTCCGCCCCGCCGTTGATGACCACATCGTCCGGGTGCAATGCCTTCAACGGCGCTTCACGCACCCGCACCATATGGTGCCCGGCACCCCGCACCGCGAGGGCCTTCTTCCGATCCGGCCCTGAACGACCGCGATGCCAGTACGCCCCGTCGTACTCCACGACCACGCACGGCTCGAGGCCGGTGATCACGATGTCGCACCGCGCGAACCTCGTGGCTACGCCCTCCGGCCTGACATGCCGGCGTACCGCACGGCCACCCAGGAGCGGAGCCAGCAACTCGTGCAGCTCGGAGAAGAGAGCGACCTCAGCACCGGACTGCTGACCGCGGGAACAAAGACCGCACCTCGTTCGCTGCGACACGCGCGTGCTGATGTGGGCCTGCCATTCATGGCCCCGAGCACACCTCCACCACACCCGCCGGTTGGAGCCGGCAACGACCGCATCCGCAGTCAACGAGCCGTTCTTGCTCGGGTGCCACTGCGCCGCAATCTGCGGAGCTACGGCCAGAAGGTTGTTAGCCGGAGTGACCACCCTGTTCACGCAGGCAGGACAGCCACTCTTGCGGCGATTGCTCACACTTTGCAGGTAGGGCGGGTGCTCTGGATCGGACACACAGTGCCAGTACACCTTGCGCTGCGACCCAGGGGTCAGCTCCGAGGCCGTCAACGGAGCATTTAGTTCGGCATGAAACTCCGCGGCCAAGCCAGGGCGTGCCTCCTCCAGAGACCCGCCAGGCCTTGGAGCATCCCGCCGCTGGATGGAGCAGCGACGGCATCCGAACGCGGGACCGCGTTTCAAGAAAATCTGAACACGTCCAGCGACCGTGTTCTCTCCACGATGACCACAACGATGGCAGCGCCACGCTGCCAGCAGGCTACTCCGCCACGCGACCTGGCCAGCGCCGATTCCGCCGTTACCGGCTGTGTCCCAGTCCTGCGCCACTACAGGGAGCCGCTCGGCAAGGGACTGGCCGGGTCGTGGCGGCCGCGCAATACCGTCCCTCACATGCTTGCGTGCCTGCCCGCCCCGACGCCGTCCGGGCACATCCTGTGTGGACACCATCCAAGCAGTATGGTGCGCCCCACTGACAACCTTCCGGCACCCACGGCACGCACCCTCGACCCACTCCGAAGCCGGCCATCCCCTGACAGTCTTTACAGCTCCTCGGCCAGCAGACGGCAGCACCGTCAGGTGCTGCCGCGTGGCTGATCACCTCAGCACAAGGAGAGGAGCATGCCTCGTTTGGTCGAGCCACCAGATCACCCAGCTCAGGGCTAGACCTGTTCGATGAGGCGGATATGGCAAGACGCGTGGCCCTTACCGTTCTTCGGCAGCACCCAGAAGGAACCGTCGCCGTCCCGCCCCACCACGCGTGACGTTCCCTTTAGAGAGTCAGGCACGTGACTCTTGGCCGCCTTGTACAGCTCTGCGAGCGCTTCCTCCCGGCTCTTGCCACCGATCACGGTCCGGATGATCTCGATGCGGCGCTGCGGTGAGGCCGCATCGGTAGTGACACTCTCCTCCGCGATGATCAACCACGTCGGCATCGATCAGTCTCCTTGTCACAGGCATCACCAGCCATAAGCCGGAATCTGAATGGGGGCCCCTGGGTTCGTTACTCAAGCCAAGCCCGATGGAAACCTCAGCGCGCACTTTTAGGCCCCACCCATGAACAGAGCGAGGATCACAGCTCCCACCCCGCGCCCAGCGACGCCCGGTCCACCTCCCCGCCAGGGGAGGGCACCAAATCAAATGACTGCCCAACAAACCCATACGACATCAAGGCGCCGACAGGCGCCCTAGAAACACCCCTTCCCGATAGGGAAGGGGGAGCCCCCACCAACCCGTCATGCCGTCAGGCATGACACACCACCACCCTCCGGCCGCCAGGCCGGAGCTGACGCCAGCTCAATGTTGGGCCGCCAGGCCCAACCCTTACCAACCCCTTGCTCCCGCCAGGGAGCAAGGCCACGCCCAACCCCCTTCATGCCGTCAGGCATGAAGCCGCGCCAGTCTCCCGCCGTCAGGCGGGAGTTGGGCCGCCAGGCCCAACTTAAGAGCCGACATGCTGTCGATCCGTCAGGACGACCTGCGCACGCTCGCCGTCATCTACGACCAGTCCCCCTCGGTCCTCACCGAGCAGCTGATCAGCTGGGGCGTC